>NZ_JAMYVQ010000010.1:0-182380 GCF_040324155.1 Mesorhizobium sp. M0011
CGACGGCGGGGACCGAGGACAATCTCGGCTTCAACCTGAGCTACAAGGTCTACGACGCCGACGACACGGCCGCCACGGCCGCGACCGGCACGCTGACCGTGACGGTCGACGACGACATCCCGGTTGCGGTCAATGACGGGCAGGCCGCGACGGAAGGCGGCGCGGCGATCGTGACGAATGCGGCCAATGGCGTCCTGGCCAACGACCATGTCGGTGCGGATCAGCCCGGCACGGTGACGGCGGTGGCGGGCGGCACGCTCGGCAATCCGATCGTGACGGCCTATGGCACGCTGACGCTGAACGGCGACGGCTCCTACATCTATACCCCGAAGATCGGTGTATCGGTGCCGGCTGGGACGGTGGACAGCTTCACCTACACGATGAAGGACGCGGACGGGGACACCTCGCAGGCGGTTCTGTCGTTCACCTTCTCGGGCGACAACAACCATGCGACGGCGGGCACGTCGGCGGCGCTGGTCGACGAGGACGACCTTGCGACGGGCAACCATGACAACGCTCCTGGCGATGACGTGCCGAGCGTGCAGCCCGGGACGCTGACGCACAATTATGGTGCGGACGGCGCGGGCCATATCGCGCTGGTGTCCGGCTCGGAGACGGTGAACGGCACCACCTACACCTACACGGCCAACGCGGCGGGCACGCAGATCATCGCGTCGGCCGGCGGCGTCGATGTGTTCCAGGTTGACCTGACCAATGCGGTCACCGGCACCTATACGGTGACGCTGCTGTCGCCGGTCCAGCATCCGACGGCGGGGACCGAGGACAATCTCGGCTTCAACCTGAGCTACAAGGTCTACGACGCCGACGACACGGCCGCCACGGCCGCGACCGGCACGCTGACCGTGACCGTGGATGATGATTTACCGACGGTGGCGACCAACCTCGCCGTCCAACTCGACGACGACGCGCTTGCCGGCGGCAACCCCGGCGGCACGGGTGACGTCACTCCCGACACCGCCAACCTCACCGGAACGCTGGCACACAGCTACGGCGCCGATGGCGCCGGCTCGACACTGCTGTCGGGTGCCGGCCTGCCGACCTCGTCGGTGGTGGAAGGTGCCTTCATCCAGACGGTGAACGGCACCGGCACATTGTTGACGATCAGCCAGATCCAGAACGGCATCGCGGTGGCGGTGATGTCGGTGTCGCTGTCGAACACGACGGCCGGCGCCTACACGGTCACCCAGCTGCATGCGATCGACCACCCGGCGGGCGCCAACGAGAACGACGTGGCGTTCACGGTCGGCTACACGACAACCGATCATGACGGGGATACGGCGACCGGCTCGCTGACGATTAATGTTGATGACGATACCCCAACGATCACCGGCATTCAGGACGCGATCATGCCGAACATCAGCGGCACTGATGTTCACGGCACCTGGCAGCCATCCTTTGGAGCGGATGGGCTGAGCCTTACTTCGGCGATCACCTTGGCTATGGGGACTGCACCCGCCGGGTTGACCTATATCTTGACCGGCCACGGGACGAATGGTGCCGGCGACACCATCAATCAGGTCGACGTGAAGAGTGGAACGACGACTCTCTACACGTTCTACGAGTACACGCACTACGATCCGGCAACCCACTCGTCCGAGATGTTCGCCTACACAAACCTTGCGGATGCGCAGGGCGCCACCGGCGCGAACGAATACTTCACGCTGACTGTCGCAGCTGATGGGACCTACGACTTCCACCTTGTGACGAACAGCCTGCAGTCGACCAATACGTTCGATATCACGGGGGTCCATCCGGGTAACGGCAACTACGCGACGATCATCAACAACGTTGGCAGCTTCGGCAACGGTGCGGTTCCAGCCAGTGGCTATGATGTCCTTATCGATGGGTTCAACGCGTCAAACGTCAACGACAACGTATACATGAACAATAACGGGTTGGGGGTCGGCAACGGCAACCTGGACACGAACGAAACCCTGACCTTCAAGTTCGCTCTGCTTCAGGATCAAGTCTCAATGGCCATCGGAAAAAGCGGAAACGCTGTGTCCGAGCATTTCCTGGTGACCATTTGGGATACGACGCACACCATCTCCGCCACTTGGAATGTAACCCAAGCGGACGGCACGCCGCTGATTATCGACGCGGCCCATTGGGGGACCAACGGATCGAACAGCGGGGCGTTCTTCGACTTCAGCGAAGCGGATGTGAAGAACATCTCGAGCGCAAGTAGTGAGGATCCCAAGCTCGTGATCCTGTCGCTTACCTACAACTCGCAGACGATCATTAGCGACACGACGCTGAATTTTGTGCTTGGCATCACCGATCATGATGGCGACTCCGTCACCAGTTCGGACAATCTGTCCGTCTCGCTAGTCGGAACCCATACCGGCTCCGGCTATCAGGAGACGGGTACCACGACTGCGGAGGTGATTGCCGCGAGTTCGGGTGCCGACACGCTCAACGGCGGAACCGGCCCCGGCGACACCGTCGACTACAGCAATGCGTCGGGCGCGGTCACGATCAATCTGTCAACGCAGACAGTGAGCGGAGCGGGTGCGAGTGGCGACACGATTAGCAACTTCGAGAATGCCATCGGCTCGCATTTCGCAGATACATTGACCGCCCACAACACCGGAAGTGCACTGTGGGGCGGGGGAGGCGACGATACGTTGATTGGCGGCAACGGCAACGACCTGCTCATCGGCGGCGCTGGCCATGACACGATGACCGGCGGCATCGGCGCCGACACGTTCAAGCTCGACGACCTGAATATCAAAGATCTCATCATCGACTACAATAAAGGCGAAGGAGATCAAATCGACCTGACTGCGTTGTTCGACAAGGCTGCAGGGACCATCGACGACTACGTGCATTACGACACCAGCACCAAGACGTTGAGCGTCGACACCGATGGTTCGGGCAATGCGGCCAATTTCGTGGCCGTTGCCGAGTTGCAGAACGGACCGACCACTGCCGGCGCCATCACGATACTCTACGACGACACGGCGCACGTACAACACACGGCCACTATCTAACGCCATAGCGCGCGACCACGCGACTATGTTATACATCGCTAATATCGAGGGGAGCTCAACATGAAACGTTCTGCAAGACTGCTGGTTTCCGCTGCGACGCTGTTGCTGGCAGTCGGGTCGACGGGTTATGCCGCCGACATCATCGAAGGTCCGACGGGCGACTATTGCCGTGTCGTGGGGACGTCCAACCTGGTGCTGAACGACAACATCGTCGATCTCAGGGAGCAGGTGGTGAAGCTGATGGACGAGTCGGTGGTCGTCGCCAACAGCTCGGAGTGGATCAACTCGTCGCGTCCCGTCTTCGTCTGGGCATCGGAAGCCAAGGTCGCCTGCGGCATGGCTTACGGCTATCTCAAGACGAACTACAAGGACGAAGACACCCTCAACAAATGCGAGTGTTTTCACGATCGCATGGTCGAGTACATGCACTGACCGGATAGGCGAACCCACGCCTGTTGGCCATCATGACAGCCGACGGATCCTTCCTGAAGGCGGTCGCGGGCGCGATCGTGTTGTTTGGCTTTGTCCAAACGGTCACGCCGGCCAGTGCCAACTGGCTGGAACGACCGTCTGTGAAACAACAGTTTTCGTCCGGCCTGAATCAGCCAGTGCGCTGTGATCCGGCCGCCGAGTGGACCCGGCAGGCTTTCAAGTCATTCGCCAGTTGCCAGGCATCGATCCATGGCCTGGAGCCGATGCTGGCGCATGCGGTGATTGAGATCGAAAGCGGCTTCGATCCCGACGTGCAAGGCGCCGACGGCGAAGTCGGCCTGATGCAGGTGATGCCGGCGACCGCCAGGATGCTCGGCTTTCGAGGTTCCCTGGACGATCTGAGCGCGCCGGCGGCCAACATCGCGCTGGGGGTCAAATATCTTGCACAGGCCAACAGGCTGGCCGCCGGCGATCTGTGCACCACCGTCATGAAGTATCGCGCCGGGCACAATGAAAGCCGGTTCTCGGCCCTTTCGGTCCGCTACTGCCAGCGTGCGCGGGCAATCCTGGCAAGGGAAGGCTTTGAAGTGACCGGGCTTTTGCCGGTGGCGACGTTCGGCTTTTCCGCCTTTTCAGGCGGTGAGGGTGGAGCCGCTGCCCAATTCTGGCCGGGGAAGGGGGCAAAGGGCGTCTGCGTGCGCCGCGTGTTCGTGCCCGGGCCGCGATACATGAAATGCGCCGACTATCGGAGTGCCGGGCAAGCAAGGCAGATCAGGGCGCTCAGAGACAGGCTTTTCGGCGGCTAAAAGAACTACAGACGGCACTGCAAGTCCGCCGTAACATGCGTTGGAGACCAGACCGGGAACAATATCCGGCGGCACATAGGGGTTGAGCATTCATGGAAGCTGGCCGACAGGTCCACTGTCCGCGGACATGGGCAATCGCCTTGGCGCTCGCCGCGATCTTATCGGGCTGCCAGTCGAAGGGCGGCGTGTCCGAAGTGCTCGATCCGGCGGCGATTGCCGCGCCTGCCGGGCAGAATGGCGCCGCCGGTGCCGGCCCCGTCCAGGCGACCCAGTCGCTGGGCACCGGGTCGACAAAAGTCACGATGCTGCTGCCGTTGTCCGGCTCCGGAACAGCGGGCGAAAACGGCAGGAAGATGCTGGATGCGGCCAAGCTGGCGATGACGGATATTGGCAATGGATTGCTGACGCTGACGGTAGAAGACACCAAAGGCGACAGCGCACTGGCCAGCAAAATGGCGATAACGGCCATAACGACGGGCTCGAAGGTCGTGATCGGCCCGACCGAACTGACGGCAGCCCAGCATATTGCCACGCTGTCTGGATCGAAGCGGCCACCGGTCCTGGCGCTTGCCGATAATTTCGCCGGCGGCGCCGGGGTCTATGCCGTGCTCCTTGGTGAAGCGGACAGCGCCGCCGCGGGCGCCGCGGGACTGGCCGCGAAAGGCAGCAAGAAGTTCGTACTGCTTGTCGCGGATGGCCCAAACGCCGGCGCCATGGAGAAGCGGGTCGCAAACAGCCTCAGCATCTACGGCGCGGCGCTCGCGGTCACTCTCCGATATTCCGCCGGCGACGGCGCCGCGAAGGCGGTCGACGAAATGGGCTCACTCGTGGACGCCCCCGACGCCGTCATTGTCGCCAGCGGCAATGGCAGTCCGTCGCCTGTCCTTGCCGCCCTCAAATCGAAGGGCATTCCGGGAAAGACTATCTCCGTCGTCGGAACGAACCGTTGGCTGGAGCACCCCATGGATCCGCTCTTAGAGGGGGCGTTTATCGCCACGCTCGATCCAAGTGAAACCGGGCCGATCGCCGACCGCTTCAGGACGACATACAACTATCCCGCTGACGTCAATGTGGCCTATGCCTATGACATGGTTGCCCTGACGGCAGGGATTGCCAGCGCGATCGGGCCTGGTGGCTTCAGCAAAAAAATTCTCGAGAATCCAAACGGCTTTCGCGGGTCGACCGGCCTGTTCCGGTTTCGGGCCGACGGATCCAGCGAACGCTCGATGCCGTTCTATCGGATTGAAAAAGGTGCGCTCAAGCTGGTTGCCAAATCGACGTCGGGTTTCTGACCGGCGCAAATCCCTGAGATCCTGTTCAAGCTGATGGGCAGGCCGGGCCGCAGCCGCTTGGCGATCGCGCTCGGAAGCCTGCTGCTTCTGGCCGGGATACTGCTGATCATTCAAGGTGGGGCGTTGCTTTCGGTCGATCGGCCTGTCCGTGCCCCGTCGCGGGATGTTGACGATACGCAGCCTATCCGGCCGGTTGCCCCGGTAGCCGGCGCACAACGCCTGGAGCCGGCGCGCAAGGTTGCTCAAGACCTGATCGCTCCGCCACGGCTTGATCCCGCTGAGATCGAACGGACCGAGCCCCGTCCGCCACTCAGCGAGCTCGGTCTCGCCGTGCCCCCGAAAACGCCGATGCCTGGGGATTGGCGGGAGGTCTTGCTCTACCGCCCGGTTGCCACATCGTCGGCGATGTTCGCATCCATGGGCCGCAAGGTGGTCATCAGCGGAGTGCGAGGCATCGATCTCGACAGCTCCTGCTCGTTTCATGACGTCACCTGGCCTTGCGGCCTGCGCGCACGCGCCGTTTTCAATTCCTGGCTGAGGGGACGCGGGCTGCACTGTTTCGTACCGCCGGACGTCGAGCGTTTTGCCGTCGCCGCGCCATGCAGGCTGGGCAAGCAGGATGTTGGCGCCTGGCTTGTCTCCAACGGCTGGGCCACGGCGCTGCCGAGCGGCATCTACGGCAAGGCGGAGGCGACAGCCAGAAAGGCTGAGATGGGCATATTCGGCCCGGCACAATAGCCTGCCATTCAACCCTGATGTTTTGTTTGTTAACCGCCACGGGCGCAGCTTAGATCTTTGTTTTTCTGCATGTCCTTTTCCCAAAGCGGAGGTCATGCATTGGGAGCAAGCCGATTTCGTCCGCAGCCTTGATGGGGTCATCGCGCAATCGATTAAATTGCAAGGTTCCTTGAAACTGAAATTGCAACACACCGGCCCTATACCAGCCCATCCACAGGAGATCGGCCAGTGACAAAGACTATGGCGAGCACCACCGACCAGGCATGGAAAGGCGTCGCTTTGCTGACGTTTCTGGGAACCACTGCAATCCTGGGCGTTTCCGTCGGCCTCAATTATCTGCTCCTGTTCTCCGAGGCGCTGACGCCATTTGGGCGCAGCATGATCACGGCAATCCTGTTGCCTGTCGTCCTTGGTGTTCCGCTTTTTCTGTTCGTTGGATTGAAACAGATCGAGCTTCGTCGCTATCGCCGGGAACTCGACAAGTCGGCAACCTTCGACACCACGACCGGCTGCCTGAACGGAGCGGTCTTCACGTCGATGGTCGAAAAAAGAACGGCAAGGCCGTCGGTGCCGGGGCCTAAATCGGGCGCCTTCCTGGTTATCCATTCGGAGCATCTGCGGTCCATCAACCTGCGCTTTGGTCTTGAATGGGGCGATCAAGCCTTGCGGCTCATAGCCTCGACCATACAATCGTCGGTGCGCGCGGAGGATCTGGTTGGACGCATGGGAACGTCGATGTTCGGGGTTTTCCTCGCCGGTGCGACCGAAGCAGAAGCCAGGGAAATCGGCCAGCGTATCGAGGCGCGGATCGCGCAAGTCTATTTCGCGCCAAAGGGGACCGAGGATGCCCTGACCGTCAAGGTCGGCGGCGTGGTGTTCGAAAACCAGGTGGAGTTCGCGGACATGTTCCGGTCCGCCGAGCAGCGCATGGCCGGCGTCCAGGACGGAGCCGCGTTTGAACTGACGCATCTCCATAGCTGACATTCGCCGGGAACCAGAGCCATTCGGAACCCAGGGGAATTGTCGGACGCGGCCGCGGTTACGCTGACGACGGGGTAGCCCGTGAAGACGCCGCCCAGGTTTCGGCTACGGCGACGATCGCGGCATTGATCGGTCCGCTCGGGATCGCCGGCATCACCGAGGCGTCGACGACAAAGGCATTGTCGAAGCCGTTCAGCCGCAAGTCAGGATCGACGACGGCCTCAGTGTCACGACCCATCCGGCACGTGCCGGCCGGATGGTGATGGGTGGAAGCAGCCCTGGCAATGAAAGCATCGAGTTCGGCATCGGACTGAACCGGTGCGCCTGGCAGGATCTCGATATCGCGCCATTCGTCCAGAGCCGCATGATGGCCGACCATGCGCGCCCGCTTCAACGCCATCCTGAATGCCGCGCGGTCGTGTTCGGTTTCGAGATAATGCGGGTCGATGACCGGCGCATCGTTGCGGCCCGGCCCGCTTGGTGTGATGCGCCCGCGGCTTGTCGGATGGGTGACGCCGCACAGGATGGTAAAGGCGGAGCCATAGGGCGGGGTCTTCAGGCCGTCGGCCGCTGACGGGGCGACGACGCAGGCGAGCACGATATCGGGACTTCCCGTGGAGCGGGTCGGATCGTCGCTGTGCAGATACATCAGCGATTCGGAGTGCTGCAGGCGGGAAGGCGGCACCGGCCTTTTCGTGCTGTAGACATTTCCGAGAGCCAGCAGATGATCCTGCAGGTTGCGGCCGACATCGCCCCGATCGGCTAGGCAGCGTATATCAGCCTGCTTCAGCGTATCGGGACAGCCAATGCCCGACCGCATGAGGATGAGCGGCGTGGATACGGCGCCGGCGCAAAGAACGATCCGGTCGGCGGAGAGTGTTCCGGTCTCACCCCCGCACACCACGCTCACGCCCGTGATCTTGTGGCCGTCCAGCACCAGATGCTCGACCTCGTGGCCGGCGAGCAAGGTCAGGTTCGGCCGCGCCATGACCCGCGGCGGCAGATAGGCGTCGGCGACGCTCAGGCGCTTGCCGTCACGTATATTGAGTGAATTGGGACTGGTGCCGACCAGTTCGCCGCCGTTGTGGTCGCTCAGGGCGGGAGCGCCCAGGGATCGCCCGGCGGCGATGTAGGCACGCACGACCGGACTGACCTCGGCGTCCGGCAGATAGACGTCCAGCGGGCCGCTCTTGCCGCGTGTCGGCGCATCGAAGGCGGTGAAGGCTTCGCTGCGGATGAAGCCCGGCAACAACCCCCGATAGGACCAGCGCTCGCCACCGGCTTGTGCCCAAGGTTCGAAATCATCGGGATGGCCGCGCACATAGGCCATTGCATGCAGGCAGCTCGAGCCGCCGACTATCCTGCCGCGCGGCCATTCATGGACGCGGTCGGCAGTGAAGGGCTGGGGCACGGTCCGGTAGCTCCAGTCATAGGCGCGGCCCTGGAGCATCGTCCATTTCAGCGGATCGGCGATGTCGGGATCGGCCGGCATCGCCCCGGCCTCGATGAGGCCGACCTGGCACGACCGGTCTTCACTGAGCCGGCTGGCAACAACCGAGCCTGCGGATCCCGCGCCGATCACCAGCACGTCGAAATGACGTTTCAATTTGAAATTCCCCGCACAGGCTCGATGTCAGAGGTGATACGATCACGCGGCAAAGGCGCCGGCATTCGACCGTTCCATGATCTGTCTCTGCACGGACAAAAGGTGCGCGCGCATTGCGGTCTCTGCCGCTTCGGGATCGCGCTGCGAGATCGCTTCGGCGATCAGGCGATGCTCGCCGTCGCGGTGGGCGATCCGCTTGGGGCAGGTGGGTGCCGCGGTGCGCGCAACCTTCACCCGCGCATCGACACCGACCTGGCGCAGCATCTTGTAGAATTCCGCGGCAAGGTGGTTGCGGGCCGCGGCGACGATCGCGAGATGGAAAGCGAAGTCGACCTCACCCGACGGGGCGTTCTCAGGCGTGGTTGCCGCGTCGAGGATCCGCGCCGTCTCGAAAGAGGAGGCGCGCAGCGACGCCAGTCGGGCAAGGCCCGGCTCCATGATCAGGCGCAATTCCAGGACCTCGATCGGATTGGTTACCCTGACCAGTTCCTCGCCATATCTCGGAAGGGCAGTCGGCGCCCGCCTGGCGCGCGCCGGCTTGAGGTCGCCCGAAAGGCGCAGCACTTCAAGCGCCTTGCGAAGCTGATGGCGCTTGACGCTCAGATGTTCCGCAAGATCGCGCTCGGACGGAAGCTTGCCGCCGCCCTGCTGCAACTGGCGGACCGCGGCGATGATGTCGTCGAGATCCGATGGTCCGACCTGCGGCTCGAATGCGCTCAAAACCAAATCTCCTGTCCGATCGGCAGACCGCCGACTCAACGTCCCGACATCATATTGTGACACGAAAACCTGTTCGACGGCACTCAACCAATTCAACCAATCTACAACTGTACGCAATGGTTGACAACACCAGTTGCGCAATGGTTGACTGCCCATGTCGACGGTTGCCATCGCGGCGGACCGTCTTTCTCCCGAGGATCACGCATGCCGGCTGACGAAACCTTTGACTACGTCATTGTCGGTGCGGGATCGGCCGGCTGCGTGCTGGCGAACCGGCTGAGCGAAGACCCTGCCGTGTCGGTGCTTCTGCTGGAGGCGGGGGATTGGGACCGCGATCCGATGATCCACATCCCGCTCGGCTGGGGCAAGATCCTGACCGAACGCCGCCACGACTGGATGTATTTCTGCGAGCCCGAGGCCAATGTCGGCGGGCGCAAGGTCGAATGCGCGCGCGGCAAGGTCATCGGCGGCTCTTCCTCCACCAACGCCATGGCTTATGTGCGCGGCAATCGCGGCGACTACGATCGTTGGGCGGCAAGCGGCCTGACGGACTGGTCGTTCGACAAGGTGCTGCCCTACTTCAAGAAGCAGGAGCGCTGGGAGGCGGGCGAAAGCCGGTATCGCGGCGGCAGCGGACCGCTGAACACCCAGTTCTGCCGCTACAAGGACGAACTGATCGATGCCTTCGCCACGGCCAGCCGTGATGCCGGATATCCGCAGACCGACGACTATAACGGCGCCATACAGGAAGGCTTCGGCCGGCTGCAGATGACAATTGCCAACGGCCGGCGCTGCTCGACCGCGACCGCCTATCTGCGGCCCGCCATGCGCCGCCGCAATGTCAAGGTGCTGACCGGCGCGATGGCGACGAAGATCCTGCTGAAGAATGGGCGCGCAACCGCCGTTGCCTATACCAGAGGCGGAGCGAGCCATGAAGTTCTGGCGCGGCGCGAAGTTCTGCTTGCCGGCGGCGTCATCAACACGCCGCAGCTGATGATGCTGTCAGGCATAGGCGACAGCGGCGAGCTCGCGGCGCATGGCATCGAGACCAAGGTTGATCGTGCGCAGGTCGGCAAGAATTTGCAGGACCATGTTTCGGTCATCCTGATGTATCGGCGCAAACAGCCGGGACCGTTTCTCAAGATGATGCGGGCCGATCGTATCGGGCTGGATTTCGTCAAGACCTATCTCACCGGAAAGGGCTTTTCGGGAGATGTGCCTGGCGGCGTCGTGGCATTCCTGAAAAGCGACGCAAGCCGGCCGTTGCCGGACGTGCAATTGCTGTTCACCGCCGCACCGCTTGGGGCATGGCCTTACATGTCGCCATTCAAGGCACCGTTCGCCGACGGCTTTGCGACCCGTATCGTCGCCGTGCAGCCGGAGAGCCGTGGCAGCGTCAAGCTGGCGTCGAGCGATCCGGTCGCCGCTCCGCTGATCCATCAGAACTTCCTGTCCTCGCAGCGCGACTGGCAGTCGCTTCGCGCCGGCTTTCGTGTTGCGCGCAACCTTGCCAGCCAGCCGTCCATGGCCCCGTTCGTTGGCGCGGAATTCTTCCCCGGCCCGAAATGTGAGAGCGACGAAGAGATCGACGAGCATATCCGCAAGACGTCGATCACCGTGCATCATCCGGCCGGCACGTGCCGTATGGGTGTCGATGCGGGGTCGGTGGTCGATCCGGAATTGCGGGTGCGCGGCGTTGCCGGACTTCGTGTCGTGGACGCCTCGGTGATGCCGGATCTCGTCTGCGGCAACATCAATGCGGCGGTCATCATGATCGCTGAAAAGGCCGCGGATCTGATCCGCAGCCGCGCTCAACAGAGCGTGGCGGCCTGATAAGACGGCCGGAATACAACCAAAGTCTTTTGGTTGACACTGAAAAACTGCGTTGGTTGGACTGTCATGTGCATCCGCATGGCCGTGACGAAGTGGTTTCACGCCCTGATTGCGAGCTGTATTTCGTGCATTTCTAGGCTATTTCTGCCTATTTCTGGGCATTTGCCTCTCAAAAATGCACCCCAACCAAAAATTTATAAAATTCGCAATTTGGGTATTGTCGAGCAAAACCAATGCGAATACGGTTGAGTTGGTTAGAAGTATTTTCTTCGCGATGAGAGGTGTCCGATATGTCCCTGGCGCAACCAGCTAACGATGTGCTCACCAACAAGAAGGCAGCACTCAAGGGCCTCTATGACGCCCTCTACGCTAAGAACATGTTTCCGTTCTGGGCGACGTCGGAAGGCGTCGACCATGACGAGATCAAGCAGCTGATGGCGACGTCGAAGGCCGTTCCCTTCGTGTGGTCCTATTCGGACATCGAGCCGCTGCTGCAGCGCGCCGCCGAACTGGTGACCATGGACGACAGCGAGCGCCGTTCGCTGATCCTGGTCAATCCCGGCCTTGCGCCCAAGCGTGCCTCGGTCAGCACCATGTACACTGCCTATCGCCTGAACGATCCCGACGAGATCATGCCGCCGCACAAGCACTCGCCGAGCGCCATCCGCTTCGGCCTGACCGGCAAGGGCAACTTCACCGGCGTCGAGGGCGAAGACGTGGTCTTCGGCCCGGGCGACATGGTGCTGACGCCCAACGACGCCTGGCACAATCATGGCACCGTCGGCGGTGAGCAGGCGGTCAACCTGTCGGTGCTCGACCTGCCGCTGGTCGAAACGCTGCATGCCGTCCATTTCGACCACAAATACACCGAGATGGTCGATGGCAAGGAAGTCGAGAAGAAGGTGCAGACCGCCCGCTATCCGAGCGACTACTCACAGCGCATCTATGGCGAGGGCGGCCTGATGCCGCGTTTCGTCGATCACAAGCGCGGCGGCGGCCTGTCGTCGCCGATGTATGTCTACCGCTGGGAGAAGATGGAAGCGGTCCTCGATGCCCACAAGGATTGGGACGGCGACCCTCATGAAGGCATCGTCATCGACTATGTCGATCCGACGACCGGCGGACCCGTCTTCCACACCATCAATTTCTACGTGCAGATGCTGCGCCCCGGCGAGAAGACCTTGCCGCAGCGCGAGACCGCCAGCCTGCTCTTGGCGCCGTTCCGTGGCAACGGCCATTCGATCATCGACGGCAAGCGTTACGACTGGAACCAATTCGACACCATCGCCATACCCGGGGGTTCCTGGGTCGAGCATGTCAACGGCTCGTCGAGCGAGCCGGTGATCTTCTTCGGCGCCACCGATGCGCCGACGCAGAAGGCGCTGCTCCTCTACAAGCGCTGGGGCCGCAACCAGGCCGGCGATCTGCTCCGTCTCGTCTAGTTCCCATCCTACTGCCCCGCCGCCATTGGCGGCGGGGACATTGAAATGACGTTTCAGCAGCAAGGGCGTATGCATTTGGTTTCGGCGTTCAACACCAAGCAGATCGGCCATGTCGACTGCCCAGGCGGCGGCCAGGTCTGGGTCGACGGCAACATCCTCTATATCGGCCACATGCGGCCGCCGAGCGGTACGACGCTGGTCGACATTTCCGACCCGCGCAATCCGCGCAAGATAGCCACGATCGATGTTCCGCCCGGCTGGCACTCGCACAAGGTGCGCGCCAAGGACGGGCTGATGATCATCAACCACGAGCGCTTTGGCGATGCCGGCCCGGCCGATTTCGGCGGCGGACTGGCGCTCTACGACACCACCAAGCCGGCACAGCCCAAGCTCATCTCGAAATGGATAACCGGCGGCAAGGGCGTCCACCGCTACGACTTCGACGGTCGTTACGCCTACATCTCGCCGACCGCTGACGGTTATGTCGGCAACATCGTGATGATCCTCGACCTGATCGATCCCACGAAGCCGGTCGAGGTCGGACGCTGGTGGATACCCGGCCAGTGGACCGGCGGCGGCGAAGAATACCCCTGGCATGACTATGTCACGCCGCGCTGCCACCATCCTTTGCGCATGGGCGACCGGCTCTATGTCAGCTACTGGCATCACGGCCTGTTCATCCTCGACATTTCGGACATCACCAAGCCGAAGCTGGTCTCGCACGTCAATTCGAGCCCGAGCTTTCCGCACCCCACCCACACCTGCCTGCCGATTCCACAGCCGCTCAAGGGTCGCAACATCATGGTGGTGGCGGACGAGGATGTCGCCAAGCTTCGGCCATCACCGCCGGCCTTCACGTGGATTTACGACATCACCGACGAGACCAACCCGTTGCCGATCTCGACCTTCCAGGTGCCGGGCCTCGACCTGGACGGTTCACCGCAGCCGCAGATGACCGGCTGCCATCAGCCTTCCGAACGGTTCAATGGAACCGTCATTCCGTTTGCATGGTTCGCGCAGGGGCTGCGCCTCGTCGACATCGCCGACCCGTTCGCGCCAAAGGAGGTCGGCCATTTCGTGCCCGACGCGCCCGAGGGGGCGGAGCGTTCCTCGTCCAACGACGTGACCATCGACGACCGCGGCATCGTCTACCTGATCGATCGCATCCGTGGCGTCGACATCATCGAAACCAGTGTTCTCTAGGAGCAGGCATTGAGCGACAGCACGCGAAAATCCGCCAGCCATTACGCCATCGGCAACAAGAACCCGAACCTGCCGTTTCATCCGGCGGTGCGTGCCGGCGACTTCATCTTCGTCTCGGGCCAGGTGCCGAAGGACGACAACAACAACATGATCAGCGGCACGATCGAGGAAGAGACGCTGGCCACGCTGAAGACCATCGCGCGCGTCATCGCGCATGAGGGCGCGACGCTGTCGGATGTCGTGCGGATCACCACCTATCTCGAGGATACGCGCGATTTCGGCCGCTACAACAAGGCGTTCCTCGAAGGGATCGGCGATGCCGTGCTGGCGCGCACGACCGTCGAGGCAAAGGCCGTCATCAACACCAAGATCGAAATGGACGCGATCGTCTACAAGCCGCTCCCAGCGAGCAAGTAGGCATTGGACACAATCGAGGAGACGACATGTACAAGCTGTTAGGCCGCCAGACATCAGGCAACGTCCAGAAGGTGCTCTTCATGCTCGAAGAGCTTGGGGCATCCTACAAGCGCGAGGACTATGGCCGCCAGTTCGAGAACACCCAGACGGCGGAATACAAGGCGCTCAACCCGACCTCCAAGGTGCCGACGCTGGTCGACGGTGACACCGTGATCTGGGAGTCCAACACCATCCTGCGCTATCTCGCGGCATTCGGTGGCGAACAGTTGAATGGCGCCACGCCGGCGGAAAAGACCGAGGTCGAGCGCTGGATGGATTTCCTGCTGGCGGCGGTCAATCCCGGCTACCTGGCGGCCTTCAAGGGCGCCAAGCTCACACCCGAGGAACAGACCGCCGAATACAAGGAACAGGTGAAGGACCTTGTCGCGCAACTCAAGATCGTCGATGGCCACCTGGCCGGCAAGGACTTCCTGGCGCTGGACAAGCTGACCCTTGCCGACATCGCCTGCGCGCCGATCCTGAAGCGCTGCGTCGACTTCAAGATCGACCGGCCGTCGATGCCCGATCTGGAGCGTTGGGTGGCCGCGATCGCCGCCCGGCCGGCCTTCAAGGCGGCAACCACTGCTGCTCCCGCAAAGGCCGCATAATGATCAGGCGCGCCGCTCTCATCGGATTGGGAACGATGGGTCCAGGCATCGCCGCGCGGCTTTCGCGCGGCGGCCTCGATGTCACGGCGTATGATGTTTCACAGGCGTCGGTCGAGCGTGCCCGCGGCATGCTCGATCTCGCCGGCGGCGTGCTCGATCGTCTCGACATCAAGGCGCCCGGGACAGGCGCCGGCAGCGTGCGATTCGTCGAGACGATCGCCGAGGCCGTCGATGGCGCCGAACTGGTGATCGAGAACGTGCCCGAGAATATCGACATCAAGGCGCAGACCTATCGTGACATCGATCCGCTGATCGGCCCGTCGGTCATCGTCGCTTCCGACACGTCGGGCATCCCGATCACCAAGCTGCAGGCGCATATTTCGCATCCCGAGCGGATGGTCGGCATGCACTGGTCGAACCCGCCGCACATCATTCCGATGATCGAAGTGATCGGCGGCGAAAAGACCGCACCTGAAACCGTGGCCACGATCCGCGACCTCATTCGCTCGATCGGCCTGCTGCCGGTGGTGGTGAAGAAGGATGTTCCAGGCTTCGTCGAGAACCGCGTGCTCTATGCGCTGCTGCGCGAGGCGGTTGATCTTGTCGAGCGCGGCGTCATCGAGCCGGAAGACCTCGACACCTGCGTATCCTGGGGCATCGGCTACAAGATCGCCGTCATCGGTCCGATGGCGCTGCTCGATATGGCGGGGCTGGATATCTACAAATCCGTCTCATCCTTCCTGAATGCCGATCTCTCCAACCGCGACGATGTCGCGCCGATGGTGCTGGAGAAGACGGCTGCGTTGAAGTTCGGCATCAAGTCGGGCGAGGGCATGTTTGCCTACACGCCCGAGCAGACAAAGGCGCTGCAAGGCGAACGGGCGCGCAAGCTCGTCGCGGTGCGGCGCATCCTGGAAGGCCGGGAGTAGCTAATGTCAAACGGTGCGCAGAGGGCAGGCCGGTTCGAGGAGTTCCACCGGTCGGCTGTTTGTGTGAAGGGTGCCTTCGCCATCAAGACGGCGTGGCTGCGGCCGACGAAAGCGCGCGGGGCGACAAGCCATGCGCATTGAAACCATTCGAGCCGCCGGTGACAGGCCGGCCCATATCCGCCATGACAATCTGATCTCCGCCAAGGGCGTTTCGGTGGTCATCGCCCGGCAGCTGATCCTCAGCAACATCGATCTCTCGGTGCCGAAGGGGTCGTTTGTCTCCCTTATCGGCCCTTCCGGTTGCGGCAAGAGCACCTTGCTCAAGGTGCTGGCCGGGCTCGTGAAGCCGACCCAGGGCAGCGTTGCGATCGCCGGGCTCGCACCGGTCGAGGCGGCGCGCAGGCGCATGATCGGCCTCGTCTTCCAGGACGCCAACCTGCTGCCGTGGAAGAACGCCGTCGACAATGCCTCGATGCTGCTCGGCATCGCCGACAAGTCGCTGTCGCGCTCGGAATTGCGGGCGCGCGGGCAGGAGATGCTGGAGCTGGTTGGGCTGGGCGACAGCGCCCACAAGCGGCCAAACGAGCTGTCGGGTGGCATGCGGCAGCGGGTCGCCATCGCACGAGCCCTGGCGCTCGATCCGGCGGTCCTGTTGATGGACGAACCGTTCGGCGCGCTCGATGCCATCACCCGCGATTCCATGGGTCAGTCGCTGCTGGAAATCTGGCAGCGTACCGGCAAGACGATCGTGCTCGTCACCCATTCCATCGACGAGGCTATCCATCTGTCGCGCCATGTTCACGTGCTGGGGATCAAGCCGGGGCGGATCACCGAGAGCCTCGACATTGCGCTGCCTTATCCACGCGACCTGACGGTCACCGAAGATCCGGAGTTCGTCAGGCTGGTGGTCCAGTTGCGAACGATGCTGCGCTCCAGCCATCAACCGGGAGGCGCGTCTTGAGCGACCAACCCATCACGGACCTTTCCGAGCCGCGGCTCGCCTCCAGCTGGAGTGCGGCGACCGGCAGTTGGCTGCCGGCGGTCATCCTGCTGCTGGTGACAATCGTAGCGTGGGAAGCCGCCGTGCGGATCTTTGCCATATCCGCCTTCATCATTCCCGCCCCGTCCGAGATCGCGAAGTCGCTGGTGGCGCAATGGGGCACGCTGATGCAAGCGACGCTGGTGACCGCGGGCGAGATCCTGTTCGGCTTCCTGGTCTCGGTCGTGGTCGGCATTGCCATTGCGCTGGTCATCGTGCGCTTCGACTGGCTGGGACGCGCGCTGTATCCACTGGTGGTGCTGTTCCAGAACGTGCCGAAAGTCGCGCTCGCGCCGATCTTCATCCTCTGGTTCGGCTATGGGCTGGCGCCCAAGATCGGCCTCATCCTGGTCATCGCCTTCTTCCCGGTGACACTGTCGATGCTGGCGGGCATGCAATCGGTCGACCGCTCGCTGCTGTCGCTGATGAATTCCGTCGGAGCCAGCCCGACGCAGATCCTGTTCAGGATCCGTGTTCCGCATTCGCTGCCGAACCTGATGGCCGGAACCAAGATCGCCGCCACGTTGAGCGTGATCGGCGCCATCGTCGGTGAGTTCGCCGGGGCGTCGGACGGTCTCGGCTACGTCATCCAGTTCGCTTCGACCCAGCTCGACACGGCGCTGGTCTTCGCAGCGCTGCTGCTCGTTTCCGTGCTTGGCATCGCCTTCTACTACGCCGCCGAAATCCTCGAACGCATCGTGGTGCCGTGGGCGCCGAAATTCAGCCAGTCCTAGGTCCGCTCGATCAACCAAATTCATAAAAGGGAACAAAAAATGCTGAGACGCTCACTTATCAAGGCCGCTACCTTCGCGGCGTTTGTTGCAGCACTCGGTTTTTCCAACGCTGCTCTGGCGGCGGACAAGGTCAACGTTCAGCTCGACTGGGTGGTGCGCGGCAATCACGCCATGTTTTTCGTCGGCAAGGAAAAAGGCTTCTTCGCCAAGAACGACATCGATGTGGCCGAGATCCGCAAGGGGTCCGGCTCGCCGGACGCGATGCGGCTGGTGGGCAATGAGAACGCGGATTTCGGCTTCGGCGATCTTCCCACGCTTGCCGTCGCACGGTCGCAGAATGTCCCGGTCGTGGCGCTGGCGGCCGTCAATCAGCACTCGCCGCTGGGGATCATTTCGCTGGCCAAGACGCTGAAGCTCACCAAGCCGTCCGACCTCAAGGGACTGACCATCGGCATTCATCCGGCTGGCTCCACCTACATCTTCTTCAAGGGCTTCCTGGCCGCCAATGGCCTGACCGAAAAGGACATGACGCTGAACAGCGTCTCGCCTCCCTATGAAAGCTATCTGCTGCTGGGCCGGGTTCAGACGGTCGTCGGCTATATCGACGCGGAGGTTCCCGAGCTGGAGGCGAAGGCCGGAGGCCCCGGCTCGCTCAGCATCATGATGGGGGCGGACCATGGGTGGAAAGCCTATGGCTCGGGCCTGTTCACCTCGCAGGCGATGATCAAGGACAAGCCGGACGTCGTGCGCCGCTTCGTCAAGGCGTACAGGGAGGCCTTCGACTATGTCGTGGCTCATCCGGAAGAGGCCGCCGAGATCACGGCCAAGGCAGCGCCCGGCTATGCGGACAAGAAGGACGTGCTGCTGGCGCAGATCAACGCCGACATCGCCTCGACATTCAGCAGCCCCGACACCAAGGAACACGGTCTCGGCTGGATGACGAAGACGCAGTGGGAGGAGACCCTAAAGACGCTGACGGACCAGGGCGTGCTCAAGGCGGCTCTGTCGGCGGACGACGTCTTCACCGACGCATTCCTGGCAAAAGAATAAGGGGCGCGCGGTGTTCGAACGGAAAGATCGATGAGCGCCTACCGGCAGACCAGGCTGTCCTGCGCGATGGCGCAGGACACATCACGCTCGCCTTTCGCCGCATCGGCGCGGTCGAGCGTGACCTGCACGCGGGTGGCATATGCCCGGCTCGCCAGACCGCACCACAGCCGCTCGACGGGCAGGTTCTCGCGCTTGTCGTTGAGGATCGTGAACGTGCCGGTCTTCGCATCGAACCAGAGCTCGACGCGGGTCTTCTTGCCCGGCTCGATCGTTGCGATCCCGGCTGAATACCAGTGGGCGAAGTCGGCGTTGCAGGAGAGGCCTTCGCTGCCCGCATTCGAAATCGTCAACGGAACCATGTCGAGCCCGTCAGTGCCGGTGCGGACGGTGACATGGTGCAACTCAACCGCGTTGGCGAAGGACGACAACGCCAGCATCACCGGAAGGGCATAACGGATCTTCACTTTGCCTGAGCTCCATATATAAATTTCGCAGGCAGTCTATCTCGCTTTCGCGCAATAACAATAAGAATGTTGATTGGTAAATCAAAACAGAGAGGGTAACATGTTAAAGATTCTCAAGAGCAGTGTAAGTGCAGTTATATTGAGCGGTGTCTTGATGAGCGGCGCGCTTGCCGGCGAGGTCAAGTCGATCGCCATCCTGACGCCCGAAGAAGGCACGGACTATGGCTGGAACCAGCAAGGCATCGACGCTGCCAAGGCGGCGGGCAAAGCCGCAGGTGTCGAAGTGGTCGTGGCCCAGGGTCTCGGCTATGGCGACGTTCGTCCGACCTTGCGGGAACTTGCCTCCGACGGCGCCAGCCTGCTGATCGCGCATGCCAGCGGCTACAACACCTCGGCGCCCGAAATCGCCAAGGAATTGAAAGTTCCGGTGGCGATCGTCGACACGCCAGCCGGCCTGGAGAAGGGCCTTGTCGCCGACTACACGCTGAGCGGCCACGAGGGTGCCTATCTCGCCGGCCGTCTCGCCGCCAAGGTGTCGCGTTCCAAGTCGGTCGGCATCGTCGTCTCGGGCGAACCGCCATCGTGGAATTCGCAGTCGGCGGCGTTCGCACAAGGCGTGAAGGCGGAAAACCCTGACGTCAAGATCACCTATGCGGTGATCGGCCCTGCCGCCTACAGCGACGCGGCCGGCGGCAAGCGCGTCACCGAAAGCGTGATCGCATCCGGTGCCGACATCATCTTCGGCCAGGGCAACGGTTCGAGCTTCGGCATGCTGCAGGCGGTCGAGACGACCAAGGCAGCCGATGGCGGGAAGGTCTATTTCATCGATGTCATCGGCGACAAGTCACCGATCGACAAGGGCTTCCTGCTGTCGTCGGTGGTGTGGAACATCGAGCCGGTTTATGCGGCAATGATTGCCGACCTGAAGGCCGACACGTTCGGCACCAAACACTATACGATCGGCCTCAAGGACGACTCGGTCAAGCTGCTGAAGACCGCTGCGATCCCGGACAATGTCTGGACGGAAATCCAGGCGCTGCGCGAGGACGTCATTTCCGGCAAGATCAAGGTCGAGCCGGTCTATGACGCGGCCGCCGTCAGGGCACTGATGACCAGCGTCGCCCAGTAAGGCGATCACGGTCAACTGCCGGAGGGGTGATCCGTTCACCCCTCCGGACGATTCCCGTTTTTTTTGGTGCTGGGCTTTCATGAGCGGTTTTTCTTCATCGTCCGTTGCCGGGCGCGACATCGTCGCGCTTGAAGGCGTGACCAAACGGTTCCCCGGCATCGTTGCCAATGACAGCGTCGACCTGTCGATCCGCCCGGGCGAAGTGCATGTGCTGCTGGGCGAGAACGGCGCTGGAAAATCGACATTGATCGGCATGTTGTCCGGCCTGCAGCAGCCGGACGAAGGACGCATACTGGTCGACGGCAAACCGACGCCGATCACCTCGCCGCGCCATGCGCTGGCACTCGGCATCGGCACCGTATTCCAGCACATGATGCTGGTGCCGACGCTGACGGTGGCGGAGAACCTTCTGCTTGGCGGGCCGTGGTGGCAGCGCCCCAGGACCGAGGAACTGGCGGCGCGCGTCGCCGAGATCACCGGCACGCTCGGCATCACCGTCAAGCTTCAAGCCAAGGTATCGGAGTTGTCGCTCGGTGAGCAGCAGCAGGTCGAGATCCTGCGCGCGATGCTGCGCAACAGCCGGCTGCTCATCCTTGACGAGTCCACCTCCATGCTGACGCCGAAAGGTATCGACGAACTGGGCGCGCTGATGCGCCGCCTTGTCGAGCAGGGCCTGGCGATCGTCTTCATCACCCACAAGCTCAAGGAGGCGGCTGCCTTCGGCGACCGCATCTCGGTGCTGAAGCTTGGCCGCAAGGTCGGAGAGATCCCGCCCGAGCGGTTTCGCACGCTGGGCGAACAGGAGATCGTCTCCGAGATCGTGGAATTGATGTTCGGCAAGCAGAAGGATGATCCGGAAGCCGTCGAGCGTCCGGTCCGCACTGCCCGAGCAGAAGCGGCCCCGCTGCTTCAGGTTACGGATCTGGCGGTAGCACCGACGGACAATGCACCGGGCCTGTCGTCGATCTCCTTCGACATCCGCCCGGGCGAGATCCTGGGCATAGCCGGCATCGACGGCAACGGCCAGAAGCAGCTGGCGGAAGCGCTGGCCGGCCAGCGTACAGCTGCCGGCGGCTCGGTGCGGCTGGAAGGCGCCGCCATCGAGACGCTGAGCGTCGGCGAGCGCCGCCGGCGCGGCCTTCGCTACCTGACCGACGACAGGCTGGGCGAGGGCACTGTCGGAACCTTCCCGGTCTCGATCAACTTCTTTCTCAAGCAGGTCGGCGCGGCTCCGTTCTGGCGCAACGGCGTCGAGCAACGCGCGGAGATCGACAAGCGCGCCGCCCAGCTCGTGCGCGAATATGATGTGCGTACGCCGAGCCTGAAGACGCCTGTCGCGCGGCTGTCCGGCGGCAACATCCAGAAGGTGCTTCTGGCGCGAGAACTGGCTGAGGGCGCCAAGGTGGTGATCTTCAACAAGCCGACCTACGGGCTCGATCTCGCCAACACTTTGGCGTCGCGCCAGCGCATCCGCGACACGGCGGCGCGTGGCCTTGCGGTGCTGCTGATCTCCACCGACCTCGAGGAATTGCTTGGCATGTGCGATCGCATCGCCGTCATCGCCGACGGAGCTTTGGTCGGCACCGTCGAGAATGCCGACGACGCCCGCACCAAGGTCGGTCGCCTGATGATCGGACTTGCCGCATGAGCATTGACACCGCACCCACGGTCAGTGCTACCGCACTCGATGCCACGAGCGGGGCAACGACGCGCCGCGACATCCTGCATCGGCTGCTGATGACGCTCGGCCCGATCCTCATCGCTCTCGTCATAGCCGGCTGTATCCTGCTTGCCGTCGGCGTCGACCCGCTCGCCTATTATGGCTTCGTGCTGGAGAAGGGACTGTTCTCGCCGCTCGGCATCCAGCAGACGCTGACGCGCATGGCGCCGCTGCTGTTTCTTGCCGCCGGCCTGATCGTGGCCTTTCGCGCCGGCATGTGGAATCTCGGCGGCGACGGGCAGTTCCTGCTTGGCGCGGTGACGGCGGCTGCCAGCGCTCCCGTGTTCGTGCAGATCATGCCAGCCTGGCTGGCGCTGTTCTGCTCGTTCCTCGTCGCCATGGTGGTGGCGATGATCTGGTCGCTGGTGCCGGCCCTGCTGCGTGCCTATCAGGGCGTCAACGAGATCATCACCACGCTGATGATGACGTTCCTCGGCACTTCGCTCGCCAATGTGCTGGTCAAGCTGGCATTTCGCGATCCGGGAACGACCGTGCCGCAGACGCGCACGCTGCCGGTGGAGGGCCGGCTGCCGCGCCTGTTCGAAACGACCATCACCAGTGGCCTGCTGCTTGGGCTGGCGGCGATCGTCATCGTGCATCTGGTGATGACGCGCACGGCGTTCGGGCTGAAGCTGAGGATCGTCGGCGCCAATCCACGCGCGGCGGTTCACTCGGGGCTCGGCGTTCCCGGCCTGACCGTTGCCGTCTTCGCCATTTCCGCCGGGCTGGCCGGACTTGCCGGCGCTGTCGACATCATCGGCGTCCAGGGCAATGTCCGCGCCGACTGGAATCCCGCCTACGGGCTTGCGGTGATACCCGCTGTCTTTCTCGCCCGCATGAACGGCTTTGCAGCCATTGGTTTCGTGTTCCTGCTCTCGGTGCTTTCGATCGGCGGCGAGAGCGCGGCGCGCCGGCTCGGCGTGCCCAATCATTTCACGCTGGTGCTGGTTTCCATCGTGCTGATCGTGCTCGCGCTCGCCGAATATTTCGATCACCGATACAACCAGTCGCGGAGGGCCTAGGGCATGACCGGGCTGTTCAGCGAAGTCTTTCTCAGCGCGCTCCTGTTCGGCGCCGTCACCGCGGCGATCCCGCTGCTGCTTGCCGGGCTCGGCGAGCAGATCTCCGAGAAGGCGGGCGTGCTCAATATCGGCATCGAAGGGATGATGCTGGCCGGCGCCTATCTCGGCTTTGTCGGCGCTTTCTATTCGGGGTCGCTGTGGCTGGGCTTTCTCACCGGTGCCGCTGGCGGCGCCGCGGTGGCGCTTGTCATGGCGCTGCTTTGCGTGCGCATCGGGCTGAACCAGATCGTCATCGGCATCGCGCTGACCTTGGGGCTCGAGGGCCTGACGGCACTGCTCCACCATTTCCAGTTCTCACGCAGCTACCCGCGCCTGCCCGCGGCGGATGCTACCGTCATTCCGCTGCTTTCGGGCATCCCGGTCATCGGGCCTGCATTCTTCAAGCATCATCTGATCGTCTATCTGGCGGTCGCGCTGGTTTTCGGCATGAGCTACCTCTATCGGCGCACGCAACTCGGCCTCAATTTGCAGGCGGCAGGCGACAAGCCGGCCGCGCTCGATGTCGCCGGCATCGATGTCGTGCGGACCCGCACCATCGCCGTGTTGACGACCGGAGCGCTGGCTGGGCTCGGCGGCGCCTATCTCGCCAATGTCGGGGCTGGGCTGTTCATTCCGTTCATCACCAATGGCGCGGGCTTTCTCGGCATCGTGCTGGCCATGCTGGCGCGCGGTCGCCCGATCTGGGTGCTGTTCGGCGCGTTGCTGTTCGGCGTCTGCCTGTCGCTGACGACGGCCATGCAGGTGGCCGGCATCAACATACCGACCGACATCATCCAGATGCTGCCGTTCCTGGCGGTGATGATCATGCTGGTGCTGTTCGGCCGGCGCGCGAGCCTGCCGGCGGCGCTCGGCATTCCATACGAGCGCGGCGCGCGCTGAGCACAATTCATGCGCGGACGGGACCCGCGCCAATAAAGGAGGCAAGAATGTCGGATACCAAGGTCTACCTGCTCGACGGCGGCTCGCTCGTTCTCGACGGCTATCATGTGTTCTGGAATCGCGGCCCTGGCGGTGAAGTGCGCTTCCCCGTCTATTCGATCCTGATCGAGCATGCCGAGGGTCGGTTCCTCATCGACACCGGCTACGACTACGACCACGTGATGAAGGTGCTGCCGTTCGAAAAGCCGATCCAGGAAAAGCACCAGACCATCCCCGGCGCCCTGGCGCTGCTCGGCCTTGAGCCGAAGGACATCGACGTCGTCGTCAACTCGCATTTCCACTTCGATCATTGCGGCGGCAACAAGTATTTTCCGCATGCCAAGAAGATCTGTCATCGGACCGAGGTGCCGCAGGCTTGCAATCCCGAGCCCTTCGAACATCTCGGCTATTCCGACCTGAGCTTTTCGGCGGAGGCTGCCGAAGCGCGTGGCGCGACCGCACAATTGCTTGCGGGAACGACACGGGCGAATTCGACCTTCGAAGGCATCGATGGCGACGTCGAGCTTGCCAGGGGTGTCCGGCTGATCTCGACGCCCGGTCATTCGATCGGCCATTACAGCCTGCTGGTAGAGTTCCCCAAGCGCAAGCCGATCATGTTCACCATCGACGCGGCCTATACGCAAAAGAGCCTTGAAACGCTGTGCCAGGCGGCCTTCCACATCGATCCGGTGGCGGGCGTCAATTCGATGCGCAAGGTGAAGAAACTCGCCGAGGACCATGGCGCCGAGTTGATGTACTCGCACGACATGGACAACTTCAAGACCTACAGGACCGGCACGCAATTCTACGGCTGACCGCCTGCAATCGGGAGACAAGACGATGCGCTATCTCGAACACGCCGATCCGGTCATCACCCTGACCGCGGGGCCGGTGAACGCCTATGCCGAAGTGCTGCGCGGCCTCGGTCGCACGGTGCTCTACGACTACGACCCGGCGTTCCAGCTTTTTTACGAGGGTGTGGTCGACAAGGCGCAAAAGGCGATGCGGCTGTCGAACAAGCCGGTCATCCTGCATGGCGAGCCGGTGCTTGGCCTGGAGGCCGCCGCGGCCTCGCTGATCACGCCGGACGATGTCGTGCTCAACCTTGCCTCGGGAGTCTACGGCAAGGGCTTTGGCTATTGGGCGAAGCGCTATTCGCCACATCTGCTCGAGATCGAGGTGCCCTACAACGAGGCGATCGATCCGCAGGCGGTCGAGGCAATGCTGAAGGCGCATCCGGAGATCACCGTCGTTTCCGTCTGCCACCACGACACGCCGTCCGGCACCATCAATCCGATTGACGCCATCGGCGCGCTGGTCTCAGCCCATGGCGGTTACCTCATCGTCGATGCCGTCTCGTCCTTTGGCGGCATGAAGACGCATCCCGAGGATTGCAAGGCCGATATCTATGTCACTGGCCCGAACAAATGCCTGGGCGCGCCTCCCGGCCTCACGATGATGGGTGTCAGCGAGCGGGCCTGGGCCAAGATGAAGGCCAATCCTCTGGCGCCGCGCGCGTCGATGCTCAGCATCGTCGACTGGGAGCATGCGTGGTCGCGGGACAAGCCGTTTCCATTCACGCCGTCGGTCTCGGAGATCAACGGGCTCGATGTCGCGCTCGACCTCTATCTCAATGAGGGACCGGAGGCTGTGTGGGGGCGCCATGCACTCACCGCCAAGGCCATGCGCGCCGGCGTTGCCGCGATGGGTCTGTCGATCTGGGCTGCCAGCGACAGCATCGCGTCGCCGACCACGACCGCTGTCCGCACGCCCGAAGGCATCGACGAGAAGGCGCTTCGCCAGGCCGCGCGCGCCCGCTACGGCGTGGTGTTTTCGTCTGGCCGCGGCGAAACCTTGGGCAAGCTGACACGCATCGGCCACATGGGTCCGACCGCCCAGCCGATCTATGCGATCGCGGCGCTCACGGCGCTTGGCGGCGCCATGAACGCGGCCGGCCAGAAACTGGCGATCGGCAAGGGTATCGACGCGGCGCTGGCCGTGATCGACGCCGACGCCTGAACAGACATCACCACGGATTGAGGGAGCATTTTCATGACTGAACGGCTTGCGGGAAAGACGGCCCTGGTTACAGGCGCCGCGCAGGGTATCGGCAAGGCGATCGCAACGCGGCTGGCCGCCGACGGGGCAACCGTCATCGTCAGCGACATCAATGCCGAAGGCGCCGGGGTGGCGGCCGCGACGATAGGCGGGAAGGCGAGGGCGATCGCCGCGGACATTTCCGATTCGGCATCCGTCAAGGCGCTCTTCGCCGAAATCCAGACCCTGACCGGAGGCATCGACATCCTGGTCAACAATGCCAGCATCGTGCCGTTCGTCGCCTGGGACGATGTCGATCTCGACCATTGGCGCAAGATCATCGACGTCAATTTGACCGGCACCTTCATCGTCAGCCGCGCCGGTACGGACCAGATGCGTGCGGCAGGCAAGGCCGGACGGGTGATCAGCATCGCATCCAACACCTTCTTTGCCGGCACGCCGAACATGGCGGCCTATGTCGCGGCCAAGGGTGGCGTCATCGGTTTCACCAGGGCGCTCGCCACCGAGCTTGGCAAATACAACATCACCGCCAATGCGGTGACGCCCGGCCTCATCGAGAGCGACGGCGTCAAGGCGAGCCCGCACAACGAGGCGTTCGGCTTCGTCGAGATGCTTCAGGCCATGAAAGGCAAAGGGCAGCCGGAACATATCGCCGACGTGGTTTCGTTCCTGGCCTCCGACGATGCGCGCTGGATCACTGGCCAGACGCTCAATGTCGACGCCGGGATGGTGCGCCACTAACCAAAAGCGCATTCCAAAAACGCTATGACCCTTCTGGGCGACCTGCATTTTTTGGGTCGCAACAGCGGGAGCGCGGCCGTGCCCGCAAGGCCGTGCCGCAAATAGCCAATCAAGGAAAAATCACGGTGGACTTCGGATTCGACACGTCGGTTTTCGACGGGCTGACGATTGCAATGCTGGTCGCCGGCCTGGCCATGACCGGAATGGCCTCCGGCGTGCTCGCCGGTCTGCTGGGGGTCGGCGGCGGCATCGTCATCGTCCCGGTGCTGTTCTGGGTGCTTAGCCTGTTCCACTTTTCGCCTGCTGTGATCAGCCATCTGGCGGTCGCGACCTCGCTCGCGGTCATCATCCCCACCTCGATCTCGTCGATGCGGTCGCACAACAGGCGCGGCAATGTCGATCGGCCTCTGCTCACTCTGTGGGGACCGGCCATTTTCGCCAGTGCCCTCGTCGGCGGCATCATGTCGAAATTCATCCCGGGCGCCGGCTTGCGGCTGGTCTTCGGCGTCGCCGGCCTGCTGGTGGCCGTCAACATGGCGCTGCCGAAGCACCTCGTGATCTCCGATCACCTGCCGCAAAGCGGCTGGATCAACCGCGCGATCGCTGCTGTGATCGGCTTTGTCTCTTCGCTGATGGGAATTGGCGGCGGCACGCTCTCGGTGCCGACGCTTTCCAGTTTTTCCTTTCCGGTGCACCGGGCCGTCGGCACATCGTCGGCGCTTGGCCTGCTTATCGCGCTTCCGGCAGTGGCCGGCTTCATCTGGTCGGGTCTTGAAATCGCCGGCAGGCCTCCGCTCAGCCTGGGTTACGTCAGCCTGCCGGCGGTTGCCATCATAGCGCCGGTGAGCTTTCTGTTTGCACCCTTGGGCGCAAGGCTCGCCCACGCGCTCAATCCGCGCTACCTGAAACTTGCCTTTGCGTTCTTCCTGGCGATCACGGCCGGGCGAATGTTGCTTTCCTGAATCCGGTTCAGCGGCCTACGGCTATTTTTCCCGCATGGCCCGGCGGAAGTTCTGCGTGATCGGCTCGGCGAGGTAGGAAAGCACGGTGCGGGCACCTGTCCGGATCATCGTCTCGCTCGACATGCCGGGCAGTAGCTTGCGGCCCTCCAGCTTGGCGAGTTCGCTCTTGTCGATCAAAACGGTCGCGGCGAAATAAGGTGCCCCGCTGCGCTCCTCAACCATGCGGTCAGCCGACACGATCTCCACGACGCCCTCGAGCGGCGGCAGGTTGTAGCGAGCGAACGCCGGGAAGCTGACGCGCGCGGGCTGTCCGGGGGCGATCGTCTCGACATCCTCCGGCTTGACCATGGCTTCGACCACGAGTTGCTGTCCGAGCGGCACGATCGTCATCAATGTCTCACCGGGTTTCACGACGCCGCCTGCCGTATGGACCTTCAGGTCCATGACGATGCCGTCAACCGGTGCGGCGACGTTGGTGCGGTCAAGCACGTCCCTGGCGGAGCGCTCCTGCTGTCCGAGGTCGAACAACTCCGCCTCGACCTTGCTCAACTCATCGACGGCCTGGTTCAGCCGCACTGTGTTGAGGTTCAGGATCTGCATATCAATCTCGGCCATGGCGCTTCCGGCACGGGCGATTGCGGCAATGTTGGTAGCGCGCTCCCCTTCGATCTCCCGCTGTTGGCGTCTGAGCAACAGGTTCCGTTCGCGGGTGGTCAGCCCTTTCTTGAGCAGACCCTCAAGGTCTTTGCTTTCGCCCTCGATTGCCTCGATCTGCTTGTCTTCGGTGACGATAAGCTGCTCCAGTCCCGTTATCTCTTCCTCGACCTGGTGACGGCGCTGGCCGAGAATTTCCCGCTCGTCCTTCAGATTGTGGTGCTTCGCGGCAAACACGTCACGCTGTGCTGCCACCGCGTCCTTCACGGCGGTGGCGGGGTTTGCGAGCAACGCCGGATTGAACTCGATCTCGGCCTTGCCGTCGCGCTCGGCCCTGAGACGGGCGGCCAGCGCCTCACGCGTTGCTATCCGGTTCTGGATCAGGTCGAGCTGCGCCTTTGCCTGCGTGTCGTCGAGCCGGACGAGGATCTTGCCCGCCTTGACGATATCCCCGTTGGCGGCGTTCAACTCCGCGATGATGCCGCCCTCGAGGTGCTGGATGAGCTTGCGGTCGCCGGCGACCTTGATAACGCCCGGCGCCACAGCGGCGCTGTCCAACGGCGCCAGCGCCGCCCAACCCCCGGCCACGCCGAAGAACAGGAACATGATCGCGAACCCGGTGCACGTCACGCCGGTGAGACGGAGGGGTTGCGGCTCCAGGAGAGAGGGCGGCGCGAGGGGCAACGGCACGACGTTCAATCCGGGGGGGCGGCTCATGCTTCCTTGACCTCTTTGATTTCCTTGACCACTTCAAGGGCTGGCAACTGGGCCGCTTTGGGCAGATGGGCCACCTTGCTGACACGGTTGGCGAGTTCGTTGAAGACATGGTCGCGCGGCCCGAAGAGATCTTGCTGACCTCTGTTGAGCACCAGTATCTTGTCTATCTTGTCCAAAAGGTTGGGGCGGTGCGCGATCAGGATAACGGTTGTGTTCGTGGCCTTGGCCACGCCGAGAGCAGCAATCAATGCCTCCTCGCCCTCTCTGTCGAGGTTGGAATTGGGTTCGTCGAGGATAAGCAGCGCGGGGTCGCCGTAGAGTGCCCGCGCCAGCCCGATGCGCTGGCGCTGCCCGCCTGACAGGACGGCGCCGGATTCGCCGATCTCGGTGGCGTAACCCTTCGGCAGTCCCTTGATCAGTTCGTGGACTCCTGCCAACTGCGCGGCCTCGACCACCTTGTTGAAGACCGCCGGGTTGAGCGTCGCGAAGCGGCAAATATTTTCGGACACGGTGCCGGCGAAGAGTTCGATGTCCTGCGGTAGGTAGCCGACATGACGGCCACGGTCTTCCGCCGCCCATTGGGCAACATCCGTTCCGTCCAGCAAGGCGCGCCCCGCGGACGGGCGCCAGGCACCGGCGAGTATGCGCGCCAGGCTCGTCTTGCCAGCCCCGCTCGGACCGATCAACGCCATCGCTTCACCCGGCTCGAGGCGGAAGTTGATGCCTTTCAGGATATGTTCGCCACCCTGTCGGGCAAGCACAATGTTCTCGGCCTCGAACCTGCCTTTCGGTCGTGGTAGCGGCAGAACCGGTGTGGCCTCCCGGTGCTGTCCGGCGACAGCGGTGAGACGCCGGTAGGCGGCACGCGCTCCGAGCGTCGCCTTCCATGTGCCGATGGCTTGCTCGACCGGTGACAATGCGCGGCCCATCAGGATCGAGGCGGAGATCATGATACCGGGCGAGGCCTCGTTGCGAAGTACCAGATAGGCGCCGAGGCCGAGTATCGCCATTTGCAGGGCCAGCCGGTGACAACGCGCGATAGCCGCGATGGCCCCACCCCGGTTGGCGGCAAGAACCTGTCCTTTGTTCGCCTCGTCCTGCTGTGCCTTCCAGCCCTCCAACAGGGGCTTCAGCATGCCCATGGCCTGGACGACCTCGGCGTTGCGGATTGCAGCCTCGGCCTGCACATATGCCCGCGACTGCGCACCCGCAGCCTCGGTCAAGGGCTTTCGCGTGACGTATTCGTTGAGCAGCGCCAAAGCGAACAGGACGATCCCGCCGCCGAGCGCCAGCCATCCAAGCCATGGGTGCATGACAAAAATGGCAGCGAAAAACAGCGGCGCCCAAGGCGCGTCGAGGATCGGGAAGACGCTCGGGCTGGTGAAGAAATTCCGCACCTGGTCCAGATCGCGCAGCGGACGGGCGTTGGCCTGGCCAGGCGCCGACGCGGCGTATTCCACCGATGCGGTCAGCAGAACCGGTCCCAAGCGCGCGTTCATCCATGATCCGACCTTGGCCAGAAGACGCCCGCGTATTACTTCCAGCCCGGCGAGCGTCCCGAGCGCGGCCGCCGCCATCAGCGACAGCATCACCAGCGTCTCCAGGCTATGGCTGCCGAGTACGCGGTGGTAGACCTGGAGCATGTAAAGCGCCCCGGTCAGCATCAGCACGTTGATGCCTCCGCTGAACCAGATCAGCGGCCGAATGGCGCGTTTGATCTCTTTCATCACCACCTGCAGGGCAGGGGGCTGTTGCTTGGTTTTCATCGCTATTTCTCTGGTGTGCGGAGTGACATCCGGCGCAAGGGATTGCAGTGAGGCCAGCCATGAGCTGCTATGGTGGGTGCCATCGAGATTCCCCCTTTTTGAACGCATCAAGAAAAGGGGATCCCCATCCCCAGATGCCCTAACGCGCTGAATTGCGGCCTTTGATCCTCGATTGTGGCGCCGCCGAAGAGGAGGCGTCCATTCCCGGTTCGATAGTATTGAGGTCAATGTCCGCACCTGATCGAACGATATATATCTTTCGATAGATCAGGCTGACGCAGGCGCTGCGGTGGGTATCACGGCCGATGCCATCACGCGGCTTTCCGGCCCCCTTTGCCGCTTCATGTCGATGCCAGTTGAGAGTGGGGTGTCAGAGGAGGCCCGTTCCTGGACGCTCAGCGCCTTTGCCATGCCCAGGCCAGCTCCGCCCGGCTGCCGAGGTGCAGCTTCTCGTAGACGTGATAGGTGCAACGTCGTCGATCTGCTCAACCAGCTCAAGACCGAGCGTCGCGCCGGCAAGCAGGGCCGCATCGCCGACTATCTCACCCGCCTCGGCTTCGTCGTCCTCGATGAACTCGGATCGTCTCACGCATCACTGTGAGATCATCGAGACTGTCAATGAGTCCCGGCGCTTCAAGAACCGCGCCTGATCAACACAACACGGCCAAGCTCATCCGCGCTCGCCAGGCTGCGCAACCCGATAAGCTCCGGCGAGCGCTAAGCGACGTGCCCTACATAAAGGGGGACGCCGATCGGGGCCAGTTTTGCAAGGCGTTTGACACGTATGGTTTGCTCCGGGCGCGGGCATTCACTACGGCGCTTCTCCGCCAGGTCAATATTCCCATTTATATTGACGCCGGCGACCCTATCGAAAACGATATATATCGTTCGATATAGGTCATAATACTACCAGACGGAAAGTTGACTTGCCATCCTTAGGCTGCGCCAAATTGACCCCTGAGCATCTGGGGTTTGTTAGCATTTCAAGTGGCATCTCAAGTGATGGCGGACGGGCAATCGTAGTTTTCCAAGCCTCCGGAACTTACGCACGTCAAGGCGTGCTCTGTTCCGGTTCTCGAAATCCACCATTTTCGGCGCGCCCTGACCTCATTCCAACTGACCCTGGGGACAGCTCGATCACAATTGGGAGGAAGATTATGACCACTATTACCGACACCAATCTCGTTCTCGACGAGCAAATCGGCGTACAAACCGTCACCGATGATAACGATGTCCTCCTCGACCAGACGCTGAGCGACGCGCTCACCGCTCTCGGCGTGCTTGGAATCAGTCCTACCGACCCCACGACAGGGTTCCCGCAGGTGGCTGTCAACACCGCCCTCCTTGACACAACCGGCGCGACCGATCTGGCGCTGTCGATTCCCGATGACGGCCCGGGCGGCACCACGAGCGGCCTCTTTACCGTCGACGGTGTGGAAATCTTCCTCTACAATGAGGGCGGCATCATTTATGGACGCGAGGCCGACGGGAATGGTGACGCCGATCCCGCTGGCGCCTTGGCGTTCGCGGTTGCGCTTGACGAGACTGACCTGTCATCGGCGCAGATTTACCTCATTCAATACGAACCGCTGCAGCACAACGTTCCTGGTGATCCTCCTGTCATTGACGATGACGACATCCTGTCATTTGCCCAGGGCAAGATCACACTGGATGTAACGACCACCGAACTCGTAACGACGTTTCAGCCACTCGACTTCGCGTCGATCCCGGCAGGCAGCCCGCAGGAGACGCTCACGGTTGCGACAGCCGATCCCACTGACAGCCACAGCGCCAAGTTTGATGGCATCATCTTCCCGGCAGGTCCGGTAGGTACAGTCACTGATCCGACGACCATCAACAAGAACCCCGGAACCAATGATGATCTGAACCCCGACTCCATCGGCTTCGGTGTGAAGGGCGGCCAAGCCTCTCAGCTGAATCAAAATGAGGGCTTCTTCGTTCAAGACGCGGCCTGGACCTCTGGTGATGAGAACGAGATCGGCGGCATCCGGTTCGACATCCAGGGCATAGGCGGCGTGAAGAGCGTTAACATCGAGTGGTGGGCTGTCGATGATGGGGTAGTAGTTGCAACAGGCCATGACACAGTAAGCTTACCTGCTGGCAGCGCCGTCTTCGAGAATTACACGATCGAACCGAATGATAGCGTCGATCAAATCTACGTTCGATTTTTCTACGACACGAAGGCAAGCACCTCCGGCGTGCGCGTTGAGAACCTCGAAGTCGCGTTCCCGTCAACGACTGAGGTGACGGTCGTCAACCACGAGGATCTCGGGACGCACCTCGTGTTCGAGGACGCCGGGCCGACGTTCGACGGCATCACTGGTGATGCAACGCCGTTCCAGGTCGGATTGGCCGCCAATCAACAGGACACAGGGACGTTCGACCTTACTCCCGGAGCCGACGGCTCACACGTCACCATCACCGGTTTCACCGATCTCGGTGGCACTGCCATCACGGAGACCCTCACCAACGACGGAACCACGCTGACGTACCACGACGTGGCCACCGATACGGATCTTTACCAACTGAACGTGACCGACTCGGGATACACCTTCGACGTGCTCTTCACACCCCAGGGTGAGCAGTCCGACCTCAACTTCAATGCGGTCAAGTCGGGCGGTCCCCAGGAGACCTTGACAGTACCCACGGTGGATAACACCGGCAGCATCGTCTTTGACGGCCTGATCTTCAACGCTACGCCCGCAGCGGACGCGACCGAGGCAGCCTTTGTGCCGTTCAACACCACTCCACTGGGAGGCCCGACTGTAGCGGCTGACGACCTTAACCCCGATGCAGTTGGTTTCGGCGTGAAAGGCGGTCAGGCTTCGCAGATCAATAACAACGAGGGCTTTACCTTCTCCACTGCGGACGGGTCTGACATCAACAATCTAACCTTCGCGGTCGCAGGAATTGGAAACATCAACGCCATCACCGTAGAATCGTGGCTTTACGACGATGGCGGCAATCTGATCGATCACACCATCGAAAACGTTACTGGCTTGCGCTCGGGCAATCAGACCGTGACCATCGATGATGATGGTGGGCAAGCCTTCGACACGGCCTACGTTCAGTTCCACGTCGGCGGTGCCAACTCGGGTGTTCGCATCCTCGACTTCTCGACGAGCATCGAGGGCCCAGTTGACGATCAGCCGTTCGAATTCACTCTGGCAAACACCGACCTCGACGGGGATGCTGCTACGCAAACACTGAGCATCCTCGCAAGCCAGGACTTCATCGTTTGATGACGTTCTCGCAGCCTTCATTAGCTTCAACGCAGACGATCCGGCCCCCTTCGAGGGGCCGGACGTTCAAGACACCAAGGCTCTGGACTCAAACTAGGCGACATGCAAAGCGGCGGCTTGCGGTGTATGCTGTGGCGGCTTTCCGACAACCAGCCTCTTTGGCTGAAGGAACCGGAGGAGGGGAGAGCCAGCAACCGCCAAGCCAATCTCCAATGCCCCGGTTATCAGGCGGGTCGGACCGAGAGCAGGCTGTCGCAATCGCGGCCGATGCCATCGCGCGGCTTTCCGGCCCGCTGCCGGCCTCACGTCGATGCCCGTTAAAAAAGTGCTGCTTTCAGAGGAGGCCCGTTCCTGGGGGGGGGGCGAGGCTTTTGCCGTGCGTCATCCAGGCCAGTTCCGCCCGGCCGCCGAGGTGCAGCTTCTCGTAGACGTGATGCAGGTGCATCTTCACCGTGCCTTCGGATAAATGCAGCCGCTGCGCGATGGTCTTGTTGCGCAGCCCGCGCGAGACGAGATCGGCGATCTCGGTCTCCCGCCCGGTCAGCCGGGACATTGGCTGCGGCTGCGACCCGGGCATCAGCAGTTGCTGGACGATCTTGTTGTCGATCCACTTCTTGCCCGCCGCCACCGCATTCACGCATTCGATGAGAAAGCGGTGGCTGATGCCGTCCAGAAACAGGCCGTCGACGTCGAGCGTCTGTATCTCCTTGACATCGAGCCTGCCGGTTGGCTGCACGATGAAGATGATGCCGAGAGCGCTGTTGCCGGCCTTCAGCCGTGAGGAGAGACCTGATGTCTGCTGGTCCGCGAGATCCACGCCCACGATGACGATATCAGGCTGATGGCGCTCCACATGAGCGAGAACGTCCACAGGGCGGCGACACTGGGCGACAACATCGTGCCCAGCCTTCTGCAACACCCACTCCAGACCGGCGAGATACACCCCCCGCGGGTCGGCGACAACCAAAGTCGACATACCAACACCGTCCGAAAAAAACGCAACGAACTTGGTTAAACACCCGTTAAATCAGGAAACCAGAGCGTAGGCATATTGTCAAGTAACAGCTAATATACATGTTGCTATATCCGCGACGGGCCGGGGAGCAACCAAAGCCCTGGTTCCGGAAGGAACTGTCGGAGATTAAGCTTGTTCGTCGGATCGGCAAGGTGCGCGATGTCGGCCGCAAGATGCTGGACAAGTCGACCGACCGGCATGCCCAATGCTATCGCGACCGGGTGACGACCGGCCTGCTCAGCGACGGCCAGGGGGCAGCGCTGCATGACTGCCTTACAGTTGCGACTCGTTGAGCCTGCGGTCGGGAGGTTCCGATCTCACTGGCCCGCGGTATCGCGTTGGCGGTGCAGCGCCTATCAGGTCGCGTGTGAGTGGCTGCTGCTCAGGTCTAGAACGTCGACGCCGACCGACTTCCGCACGAGCCAGGCCGGCATGAGTTCCCGGACAACCGATTTGAGATAATCAACCATGGGCAACGCATGTTGCCTTCTGCGGGTTCCGTATCACCGCCATCCCTCGCAGTTCAGAGCCCGAGGGTTTGGCCCGCTTCAATCTGAAGGAAATCTGCCGACGAATTCCGGAACACAGCGTCCTGGAACGCGGCGACGGCAGAGCCATGGGTGACATCGACCAGCACGGTCGCCGCAGCTTCAACTTTGTCGGCCGCTTCGTCGACCTTGTCGAATCGCATCATCATTCGATCATGGAGCATCGAAAGCCGGGCCGCGTGGTAAAGCACGCTGCGTTTGTGATAATCCGAGTCCAAGGGTTCGAACAGCATTGTCATTTGGGGCTATCGATCTCGTTTGGCGGCCTCGACCAGACGCCGAATCCTGCCGGACCGTTCGATGCTTTGGGCCACCATCTTTTCCGCGCGTTCAATCGCGAGTTCGGCCCGTTCGATCCGCGGCTTGGCGGCTTGGCATTGGCGACATCGGACGCAATCCCGATTCCGTGGGGTTTGATGGTGTTCATCATGAGTTTGTAACCCACCGAGGGCGGAATCGTTCCTTGACCGGCCAAGTAGCCCTGTCGGCCGACGTGGGGGATTCTCTTGACGATGTCAGCACCCTCGACCATCGGCAAGCCATGCACGTGGGCAAGCAGCATGCCTAGCGCGCCGTCCAACGAAGCTCAGGCCAACACGAGGTCGAGCATTATCTCCGGTGCCTGGCCTTCAACACACGGTCTATATTTCGCTCATCGAAAAGGGGTTCAGGTCGCATCCATGTCGCGTGGACCTGCCGATAGTTGCAGGAAACCCTTGGAAATCAACGGTAGTCATTTGCAACATGGTGCGACTTGAGAATGGCAAAGAAGGCGCGCTAGATGACGCCTAAATGCCTAAATTTATTTGAAGAAATTTGGTAGCGGGAGAGGGATGTTAATCGCTAATGAAATCAATTATTTAGACCGTCTGATTCAGCATTTTGCAAGAAATGAGTCCCCAAACGAAGTAAGGTGTATTCGATTTCCGGTATGCCATCAAACGATCATCACAGTAGGTTTGGGCACTCTAGAGTGAAAACCTGACTCTTGGTGCCCGACGACACGACCGCAATGGGGTGGAAAGAGGACGCTCCGCTATCAGGTGGCAATTCGAGAAAGCGGACATCAAAGGATATTGTGGGTTGGGCAGGCAGGGGGCACGTATGCAAATTCGAAGATTAGCAATTGAGAATGTTCGCAGTTTTTTAGACCGGAGAGAAATTTCCTTCGACGGACAGATTTCTATTCTCATTGGCCCGAACGGCGGCGGCAAGACAAACCTGCTGGACACGCTTGTCATTATGCTCCGGCGCTACATCTTCAACTCGCCCTACTACCGTCATGCCCCAACCGCCGACGAACCTGATCGCTGGGAAGAGCAATACAACGATCAACTCAACCAACTCTTTTTTGAAAAGAACAGCGCAGGCGGGGCCCTCGATCAGGTGATCGAACTTGAGCTTGAGATCACTCAAGACGACATCGACAACATGCAGTTAATTCAATCCGAGGCGGGCCAGGTGCTTGCAGCGCAGAAGCGGCGATTCATCAGCAATCCTTGGCAGGGAGTTGAAGATTGGGATATTGCTGCAATCGTGCCTGGCGCGCGCGTCGTGGCGATTTGGAAGAATGGCACGATCGTGCCACCGCCAGAAGCTTGGGCGCAACACTTCCTGCGGTATCTCCACGTCTTTGAAACAGACAACAATTTCAGAGCGGAAGCCGGGATGAGCACGCTCCGAACGCCTATGGTTTACTTGCCCGTGAACCGCACATCAAGTGGTTTCAGCTCATCTATCGGCCTGTCAGGTTACAACGACTTTGATCAGAAACGTTCGTCTGACGCCGCGTCGTCAAGATCAGGGTCAAACGTGATCCCGTTCGCGATTGGCCGCTTGGCAAAAAAGTACCGGCTTTTGCAGGAGCAATCGAACATCGAGGTCAAAGATATCTTCTACAAGGACGAGAATTTGATCGCCCTGTCCCGCGATTTGAAAGACCTTAATTACAGTTGGGAATTGGTCACGGTCGATCCCCTGAGCAACACATACGACGTGCGGCTCACTAAGCAAGGATCGTCCTTCCTTGTGGGCGGGGCATCTTCGGGCGAGCGAGAATTGCTTACCTACCTTTTCGCCATCTATGCCCTGAACGTTAGGAACGCCCTTATCATCGTGGACGAGCCAGAACTCCATTTGCATCCACGCTGGCAGAGCGCGCTATTTGCGCTCTTCGAAAAGCTCTCGAAGACGACAGGCAACCAGTTCGTATTGGCGACCCACTCGCCGACATTTATCTCCCCGGCGTCGATTCAATATGTGTCCCGTGTTTTCTCGGAGAACCAGAGGAGCGATATCGTCCGGCTGAACTCGACGGCACTGCCAAACGCCAAGCACTTGTTCAATGTCGTCAACACTCAGAACAACGAACGCGTCTTCTTCACGGACAAAGTGATCCTTGTGGAAGGGCTCTCGGATCGGATCGTTTTTGAGAGGGTACTGGAGATCGTGGCCAAGCAGAACGGCATACAGGGGATACCATCACTTGAGGTTGTAAGCGTCGGCGGCAAAGGACTGTTCACGGCCTATCAGAAATTGCTTGAGGCGTGCCACGTTAAATGGGTCGTAGTCGCCGACCTCGACTATATCGAGCAGGTAGGCAGCGGCGATGTCAAAAACCTGTTCGTCCTCAATGCCGATGAAATCAAAGACGACGTGATCGCCAACGTCAAAAGTCTTGATGGCGCGGCCCTCGTTGAGCGCATTGAGGAGGCTCTGTCCTCGGGGGATTGGAAGGACGCGCAGGATCTATGGGCCTACATCAAATCGCACCGCTTGCGTTTGCGGCCCAATTTGGACGCCGCCGACCAAGCTATTCTCGATACCTTCATTGGTGCAAAAGAGGCGGACAACATGTTTATCCTGGGGAGAGGAGCGCTAGAAAACTACCTACCCGAAGGTCATAAGAGCAAAAATATGGGGGCGCTGATAGCACTCGTATCCTCAGATGATTTTTGGGACCAGCTTCCGCCGGAGCCGCGGGCCGACCTTGAGCGCATCGCCAGGGTCGTCCTCGGAATTCCGCCAGCGCCGGGCCAGTCAGAAGCAGCCAAGGCGTAGACGCGGCGAACGGCTTACGGTGACATGCAGACGGCGCCTTGAACCGCCCGCGAGGTTGCGTAGCAGTAGGTGCGCGCTTCGCCCGCGCCCTTCATGACATCGCGGCACTTGATGCGAACTGAACCGGAATTTGGCGTGGCGAAAAATGTGGATTCGGAAGGAGGAAAGTATACCCACAAATGAGTCCACACCAGCGGACAAATCGATTTAGGTCCCTCCCTACTAAATTTTAACCCATTGATTTTATTGAGTTTCAACAGCTAAAATGTGAAACTGGTAGCGGGAGAGGGACTTGAACCCCCGACCCCAGGATTATGATTCCCGTGCTCTAACCAACTGAGCTACCCCGCCAGGGCGGCGAAAGACCCGAAATCCGCCTCAAATCGAAAGGCATGTCGGGGGCGTTCGCCAAGGTCGCGCGGATATAAGGTTGGGAGGGTGAGCCTGTCAAGCTTCGAAGCAACCGGCTTGCCGGCTTATCGTCATTATCGAAAAGCTTTGCCGTGCGGACATTTGGTTGCCGCCGCCGGGGTTGAGTTCGAAGGGGCACGTCGCTATGTCTCGGCCAAGAGTTTTTAGAGTTTGAAACAGATGAAGCCGCGCATAGCAGTCCTCGGTTGCGGATACTGGGGCAGCAACCACATCCGCACTCTCAAGGCGCTCGGCGCGCTGCACGCGGTCTCCGATACCAACCGGGCTCGGGCAGAAGGCTTCGCCAGCGAGCAGGACTGCCTGGCGATCGAGCCGGACCAGTTGTTCGTGCGTGACGATATCGACGCCATCGTCATGGCGCTGCCGCCGCAATTCCATGCCGACCTGGCCGTGCGTGCCGTCGAGAGCGGCAAGGACGTGCTGGTGGAAAAGCCGATCGCGCTGACGGTTGCCGATGCCGAGCGCGCGGTGCGGGCGGCCAAGGACAATGGCCGCGTCTTCATGGTCGGCCATGTCCTGCGCTTCCATCCCGCCTTCGAGACGCTGAAAGCGTTGATCGACAAGGGCGAACTCGGCGAAGTGCGCTACATCCACTCGCACCGCCTCGGCCTCGGCAAGTTCCACACCGAGAACGATGCGCTGTGGGACCTGGCGCCGCACGATCTGTCGATGATCCTGGCGATCACCGGCACCGAGCCGATCGAGGTGCGCGGCGAGGGCGCCGCTCTGCTCGACAGTCTCAGCGATTTCGCCCATCTGCACATGCGCTTTCCCAACGGCCTGCGCAGCCATCTCTTCACCTCGCGTCTCAATCCCTATCGCGAGCGGCGGCTGACCGTGGTCGGCACCAAGGCGATGGCGGTGTTCGACGACGTCGAGCCATGGGAACGCAAGCTGGCCGTCTATCGCCACGCGGTGTGGCAGGACAGCGGCCAATGGGCCTTCACCACCAATGAGCCATCCTATGTCGCGGTTGCCCAGGGCATGCCGCTGACACGCGAGCTGGAGCATTTCATCCAGTGCATCGAGACGCGTGCCGAGCCGCGCACCAGCGGCGAGGAAGCCATCAGGGTGCTGCGCATCCTGACCGCCGGCACGGTCACGCACACCAAGTCGAATTCCTAAAAGCGCGGATTTATTCGGCGGGAATCTTATTCGGCAGGAATTTGGGCCGGCCTGGCGGCAAGCCGGGTCAGCATCGCCTCGGCCTCGGCGCCACGCTCCGAACGCTCGATGAAGCCGCCGCCGAACACGCGGGCCTCGTTGCCGTCATCGGAGTAGAGCACGCAGGCCTGTCCCGGCGCGATGCCGGACTCGCCGTCGACCAGTTCCACCCAGGTGGCACCGGCACGATGATGCAGCACGGCCGGGCGCGGCGGCCGCGTCGAGCGGACCTTGGCGAACAGCTCCAGGCCGCCAGCAGGGACGTCTGTGAGCGGTCCGTCGCCCAGCCAGTTCATATTGCGCAAATAGATCTTGTGCGTCTCCAGCGCCTCGCGCGGGCCAACCACGACGCGAGCGCGGTCGGCATCGAGATGGACGACGTAAAGTGGCTCGCCGGACGCGATGCCGATGCCACGGCGCTGGCCGATCGTGTAGCGCAGGATGCCCTCATGGCGGCCGAGCACGCGGCCGTCGATGTGGACGATGTCGCCCGGATTGGCCGCGGTTGGCTTCAGCTTGGCGATGATGTCGGAATACTTGCCCTGCGGCACGAAGCAGATGTCCTGGCTGTCCTGCTTGGCGGCAACCGCCAGCCCCATCTCCTCGGCGATGGCGCGAACCTGGGGCTTCGACAGGCCGCCGAGGGGAAAGCGCAGATAATCGATCTGCGCCTGCGTGGTGGCGAACAGGAAATAGCTCTGGTCACGGTCGGCGTCGACCGGACGGTAGAGAGCGCGGTGGGCGCCATTGGCGCCGGAACGGATGTAGTGGCCGGTGGCCAGCGCGTCGGCGCCGAGCTCCTTGGCGGTGGCCAGGAGGTCGGCGAACTTCACCGTCTGGTTGCAGGAAACGCACGGGATCGGCGTCTCGCCGGCGACGTAGCTCTCGGCGAAGGGATCGATGACCGCCTTGCGGAAGCGTTCCTCGTAGTCGAGCACATAATGGGGGATGCCGAGCGTCTCGGACACACGGCGGGCATCGTCGATGTCCTGCCCGGCGCAGCATGAGCCGGCCCGGTGCGTCGCCGCGCCGTGGTCGTAGAGTTGCAAGGTGACGCCGACGACGTCGTAGCCCTCGCGTTTCAGCAGGCCGGCGACGACCGAGGAATCGACACCGCCCGACATGGCGACGACGATGCGGGTGTTTTCGGGACGTCCGGGAAGATCGAGACTGTTCATGATGCTTTCGTTCTGCGCGGCGCCTCAATGCCAATGTCGAGAATATAGGTCAAGCTTTACCGGCGCGCCAGCGTGCAGGGCGATTCACCGGTTGCGGCCGATCTCCGCCAGGGGATGCATTTTCCCCGGCAAATCAGGGTTTGCGGGCAGATGTTTCAAATGCCGGCGAAAAGACTAACGCGGCGTTCATGATCCTTACCTAGTCATTAGGGTCTGCTTAGGCAATTTTTAAAGCTGTGGCGGTAACGTGGCGGGGATTGGGTCTTTGAGTTTTTTGTAGAGAGTACGATGACCGATCTGGTTAGACCGAGAGTCAAATATGTTATCGGGCCTGACGGCAGCCCTCTTACGATTGCCGATCTGCCGCCGACCAATACACGTCGCTGGGTTATCCGGCGTAAGGCGGAAGTGGTTGCGGCCGTGCGCGGCGGGCTTTTGAGCCTGGACGAGGCATGCCAACGCTACAAGCTCACCACCGAGGAATTCCTGTCCTGGCAGGCGTCGATCGACGAATATGGCCTTGCCGGGCTGCGCACGACACGCATACAGCAATACCGGCACTGACCGTTGCCAATTTAGACGAAGGGCGCGGCTAACCCCGCGCCCTTCGCGTTTTCCAAAACGCTTTTCGTTTCTGGAAGCGAGCCTTCTGGCGCTCAGACTGTCAATGCAACCTTGCCGATCGGCTTGGCGGCGAGGAAGGCGTGAGCGGCCCCCGCCTGGTCCAGCGGGAAGCTCTTCGCCACATGGACGGTGAGCTTGTTGGCATCGATCAACCGAGCCAGTTCCATCAGGCCCTCCCTGTCGGGCACGACGGACATACGTTCGACCCGGATGTCTCGCGCGCCGGCCTGAGCCCTTGTGTTGTCGCTGACATCGAGCAATGACACCAGCACGCCGCCAGGTTTGAGGGCCTTCAGCGAATGTTCGGCGTGGTCGCCGCCCATTGGATCCAGCACCAGATCGATGTCGCGAACCCGGTCGGTGAAATCGCCCTTGGTGTAGTCGATGACCTCGTCGGCGCCAAGTTTGCGGACGAAATCGAGCTTGGCCGGGCTGGCCGTGGCGACAACGTAGGCGCCGCGCGCCTTGGCGATCTGCACCGCCAGATGACCGACGCCGCCGGCTCCCGCATGCACCAAGACGCGCTGATCCGATTTCAGTCGGCCGTGGCGAACAAGCCCTTGCCAGGCGGTGAGGCCGGCAAGCGGCAAGGCCCCGGCCTGGAGGTGGTCCGCGCCCTTCGGCTTCAGTGCGATTTGATCGGCAGGTACGGCAGCAAACTCAGCATAGGCCGCTGCTTGCTTGGGGAAGCGAGGCATGCCGAACACCTCGTCGCCGATCTTGAAGCCGGTGACGCCGGCGCCGAGCGCTTCGACAGTTCCCGAGATATCCCAACCCAGGATGAAGGGCGGCTCGCCGAGCAAGGGGTAGTAGCCGGCACGGACGGCGCCATCGACCGGATTGATGCCCGCGGCCTTGACCCGGACCAGCACTTCGCCGGCCTCCGGCGTGGGATCCGGCCGATCAGCGATGACAAGGACGTCGGGTCCGCCGACGGAATTCTGGATAACGGCACGCATTGAGATGTCTCCTGCTCGGTTGATGCCACTATCATTTGGATAGTAATAGTCTCTTGTCCAGTATGTACCTTCCTGATATATACGCACCCCATGGATAGTGAAGATGATTGCGGTTTCGGCTATGATGCGTTCCGGCGGACGTGTCCTTCGCACACCGTGCTGGAGATGCTGGCCAGCAAATGGGTCTATCTGGTGGTTTGCGCGCTGCGAAAAGGCCGGCTGCGCAATGGCGAGCTCGCCCGCAAGCTCGAAGGCATCACGCCGAAGATGCTGACGCAGACGCTGCGGGTGCTCGAGCGCGACGGCCTGGTGCGGCGCGAGATTTTCCCGGTCATTCCGCCGCGCGTCGAATATGAATTGACCGAGCTCGGCCAGAACCTGGCGGGACTGCTTACCCAGATCAGGTCATGGGCGGAGCAGCATGCGCCGGATATCAAGGATGCCCGTGCAAGGGCAATTGCCGAGAGTGAAGGGGATTGGGCCGCGTAGGGCGGATTCATTTTTCCCGCCGGAGCCGCAAGCCGCGACAATGCGCCAGCCTGATGGCGGGCGTTGGCGCGGCAGACCGCCAGGTCTTAGCCGATCATGGCGCTGCGGCCACCGACTTCCGCTTCGCGGATCTTCGTGTCGCGCGATTCCAGCATTTCCGCCTTGGAAAGCTCCGCTTCAGCTTCGCCGAGTAATGATTCGGCGGCGCTTCGCTGCTGCGCGAGGTCGCTTTGGGAATTCCTGAGGTTGTCGCGGCGCAGGCGAGCCGCCTTGGCGAAGGTTGGATAGGCGAAATGGTTGATGTCGGTGATGCCGGCCTTCTTTTCCTCGGCGGTGATCTGAAGCTCCAGCTCGACGGCCATGCGTTCGAACTCGGCGATCATCATGTCGAGCTGCAGCAGCTGCCGCCGCTTCTCATTCACCTGAAACTGTTTCAGCCGAACGAGGTTTTCACGTGACTTCATGATTCGGTACTCCCGGAAACGCACACCCGCATCTATCGTCCAAACCACCTGGAAACGCCCAGGCCGCACCCGTGTCCACCGCCTTTCCCCTAACTATGGGAAACAAAACCCTAAAGTTTTTTGCCGACGGTAACCATTCGTTTACGGGCATTGTTAATCATACGGGTCAGGACTTAAGGCCGGGTAAAAATTCCGGCCACCGATGCGGAAGCGACGTCGATGAGTCCCTGGAGTCGCTTAGTCCAGGTTGTTAATGTGTTGCATTAGGAATTTGGTTCTGAGATTCGTTATTAGATTCAAGAGGGTGTAGAAAGAGGTTAAAAAATCTGGTACCGTCATGGACGGGAAATTAGGATTTGTTAACCATTCAATGGCAGCCTCTGCACAAGGCAACCACTGCTCCGGGTCCGGACGGGTCGTGAAATGGTCCGGCAGCAGAAAAGGGGAATGAAATGCGTGTTCTGCTGATAGAAGATGACAGTGCAACCGCACAAAGCATCGAACTGATGCTGAAATCGGAAAGTTTCAACGTCTACACGACCGATCTCGGTGAAGAGGGCGTCGATCTAGGCAAGCTCTACGACTACGATATCATTCTTCTCGATCTCAACCTGCCTGACATGTCGGGCTACGAGGTCTTGAGAACGCTTCGCCTTTCCAAGGTCAAAACACCTATTCTCATCCTCTCCGGCATGGCCGGCATCGAGGACAAGGTGCGCGGCCTCGGCTTCGGTGCAGACGACTACATGACCAAGCCGTTCCACAAGGATGAGCTGGTTGCCCGCATTCATGCCATCGTGCGGCGCTCCAAGGGCCACGCCCAGTCGGTCATCACCACCGGCGACCTGGTGGTCAACCTCGATGCCAAGACCGTCGAAGTCGGCGGCCAGCGCGTGCACCTGACCGGCAAGGAATACCAGATGCTGGAGTTGCTTTCGCTGCGCAAAGGCACCACGCTGACCAAGGAAATGTTCCTCAACCACCTCTATGGCGGCATGGACGAGCCTGAGCTGAAAATCATCGACGTCTTCATCTGCAAGCTCCGCAAAAAACTCGACGCGGCATCGGGCGGTCAGAACTACATTGAAACGGTCTGGGGGCGCGGCTATGTGCTGCGCGAACCGGAAGACATTCGCGTCAGCGCCTGAGCGACGAATCGTTCAAATCTTTTCAATAAAAAACCCGGCTTCGGCCGGGTTTTTGCATGACGGGCTGGTAACGGTCTGTTTTTGGGCTTCCGAGCAGAAAACCGTCACGCACTTTTTCTGGAATTGCTCAAGGGTGCCGAATCAGGTGCGCTCTTCAAGGTGCGAAAGCGCTCGAGCAGTTGCGGGCGGTTGAACGGCTTCAAGAGATAGCCCTGGGCGCCGGCGCGCTTGGCCCGCATGATCGAAGCAATATCGAGCTCGACCAGGGAAATCAGGATCTGCGGCCTTATCGGACTCTCCATGGCGCGGACGCGACGGATGAGATCGACCGCCGGTACGTCGGGCAAGGCGCCATCGACGACGATGATGTCGGGCATGTCGGCGGCGCACATCTCCAGCGCGTCAAGTCCGCTGGCGGCCTCGATGACAATCATTTCGGAGCCGCCCAGGATGCGTTTTGCAACCTTCCTGATGACGCTTGAATCGTCGACGAACATGCAGCGTTTCATTTCCGGGTCCTCTTTGCCTTCTGGCAGTCCGGTAGCGTCGGGGGCATCCAGGGCGGACCATAGGCCAATCTGGTAAAGAAGCCGAAAACGCGTTAGGTAAAATTTTTACAAAGATAGGCAGGGTGCCTGCTTTTATTCGCGAATGCTTTGGCACTGCCTGGATGACCAGATGCATCTCAAGTCGATGATCTGGAATTACAGATTTCAATGTAGAAATACTTCGCTTTATCGGCTGCGCAATCAGGCCGCAGAAAGGACGATTTCTTCCGGCGTCGCGTGGATCGATATCGTCATGCCGGCTTCGCGCGCCAGAAGCAGCGTGTAGTAGGGCTGCACGGAATGCGCGTCGATCGGTTCCTCCGGCTTGTGGCCGGAATGCAGTTCGAGGAACTTCGGCGGCACACGCAGCATGGGGCCGGCCGACGCAAGCGCGAAACGCGGTTCGGTCTCAAGATTTTCCAGCGTCACGGAAAGCTTGCCGCCGCGCGGAATGGCGGCATTGGCGACGAGGATCAGGTTGAGCAGCAGCTTGACCTTGTTCTTGGGCAGCAACGCGCGGGGCCCGTTCCAGGTCAGTTCCGGCTTTTCGTTCTTGAGGAAGGCGATGGCGACCGCTTCGGCATCGCCGGTATCGATCAACATGCCGGCCGAGCCGGCGGCACCGAAGGCGATGCGGGCGAACTGCAGGCGGGCCGAAGCGTTGCGGGCGCTCTGGCGGATCAGCTTCATCGCGTCCTCGTCGGCGCCGCCTTCATCAAGCAATTCGAGCCCGTTGTTGATCGCGCCGACCGGCGAGATGATGTCGTGGCAGACCCGACTGCACAAAAGCGCTGCCAGATCGGGTGCGGAAAGGGTGAACAGATCGGCCATCGGCGAAAAATCCCTGCAAAATCTCACAACTCATGGCCGGGCGATCGATCGTCGCCTGCCACACGAATCACGCACTCTCTCCTCGGGCTTTCTGAATACACAGCGCCCGTGCGTGCAGCAACAAATCCAAATTGTGGTTGTGGCAAATGGCGTGTTCACGCAGGCTGCCGGCCCCACTTGAGCGACCCCAAACAGCCTTCGAACCGCCATGTTCATGTGTGAGCTTAATGGTTGAAAAAGGATTACGGCATAGTTTGCCCCTAACAGTTACCCTTAACGGCCGGCTAAAAGAGCCGTACGGGGTGCGAGGCGTCGGCGAAGGTGCTCCCTGACGGAGATTGGAAGCATGTTTTCCCGATACTACGACCGGAGCTTTCTCCGTGTCTTCTCAATGGCGGTCACGCTCCTGGGCGTTCTCGTCTTCTCGACTTCAGCCCTGCGGGCCCAGGAATACACCGCTCAGGAGATTGTCGATTCCGGTCACAAATTTTTTGGCGCGACATCGGGCGGGCTCGCCACGGTGATCGAGAAGATTTTTGCCTCCTACGGCCTGCCCAACGGCTATCTGCTGGGCGAAGAGGGCTCGGGTGCGCTGATCGGTGGCCTGACCTATGGCGAAGGCACGCTCTACACCAAGAATGCCGGCGACCACAAAGTGTTCTGGCAAGGCCCGTCGCTCGGCTGGGATTTCGGCGGCGAGGGTTCGCGGGTGATGATGCTGGTCTACAATCTCGACGATGTGGGCAGCCTCTACAACCGCTATGGCGGCGTCGCCGGTTCGGCCTATGTGGTGGCTGGCGTCGGCTTCAACGTGCTGAAGAACAACAATGTGATTTTGGTGCCGATCCGCACCGGTGTCGGTGCCCGGCTTGGCGTCAATCTCGGCTATCTGAAGCTTACCGAGCGCGCCACCTGGAATCCGTTCTAAGCTGAAGTCCTTGGCTGTCGTTGCCCAAAACCGGGACCGCTTTTGGGTCGACATGCATTAAACTCGTGGCGTTGCGGCAAACCCTTGCCGCAACGCTGGATTTCCGCCATGTCAACGTGGCACAGTCAAGCGCTCTATGCGCTTTTGGTTTATCTGGTTTGATGCTTACCGGCCACAACGGGTAGTCACTTGGTCCAGTCGGTCCTGTTCTTCGTCCTCGGCTTTCTCTGCGCTGGCTTTCTGGCGCTCATGGTGGCTCCGGCCATATGGCGTCGTGCGGTCGTGCTTACACGCAGACGCGTCGAATCCTCGATCCCTCTGACGCAAACCGAGATCCAGGCGGACAAGGATCGCATCCGCGCCGAATACGCTATGACGACGCGCCGCCTGGAAATCGGCGTCAAGGCGTTGCGAGAGAAGGCGGCCGAACAACTCGTCGAGATCAATCGCGGTCGCGAGGCCATAAAGGGCCTGGCGGTCGAGCGGACGGACAAGAACCAGGCGCTGACCGAGCTGGGCGCGAAGAACGAAGCGCTGCGTCAACGAGAGGGCGAGTTGCAGCAGCTTTCGGAGCGGCTGAAGGAAACCGAGCGCAAGCTGGAAAAGCGCGCAGTTGAGCTGGAAAAGCTGGAGCGCATGTATGACGACGCCAGTTTTTCCTCGAGCAGCCGGCAGATCGAGCTCGTGGCGCGAGAGTCCGAAATGCAGAAGCTCGCCAGTGACATTGCGATGCTGCGCGGCCAGCGCAAGGAAGCCGACAGGCGCGGCCAGGAAATCGTGGCTGAAAGCAAGGCCGCGCGGGAGGCCCTGAAAGCCGAGAAGAAAAGGACCGCCGAGCTCGACAAGAAGGTCGAGCGGCTGCTGGCCACACTTGCCGATCGCGAAGACAAACTCGACCGCCGCGAAAAGGAACTGGCACGCATGCGCGAAAGATCGAAATCCGAGGACAGCGCGCCAGCCTTGCGGCTGGTCGGCAAGGGCGGCGATGCCGCCAGGAGTGATGATTTGGACGAGGCAATCGCCAAGCTCGACAGCGACCGTGAGCAGCTCGAGGCGAGGCTGACGGCGCTGGCGCGCGAGAACAAGCGGCTGAAGGCCGATCTCACGGCACTGGCCGCGTCCAAGGCCACGGACAGCAGCTCCGCCTTGCGCGAGCAGATGAACGAACTGGCGGCGGAGGTCGTCCATCTGACGGCCAAGCTCGAGGGGCCTGGTTCGCCGATAGCCAAGGCATTGGCGGTACCGTCGGACGCCCGCTCCGGCAACGGTGACCGCAGTCTTGCCGACCGCGTGCGCGCGCTGCAGAAGGCTGACGCGACAAGCTGAATCAGGCCTCTTTAAAGCATTTCACCGTTTCACGGAAACGGCGAAATGCCCGAACTCTTTGCTTTGACGCAATTCTGGACGGAAAACCGCTTCACACTTTTCCTAGAATTGCTCTGGCCGAAAAATGATGCAGCGCGATGGCTGAAGCCGCGGCGACATTCAGGCTGTCGAAGCCTTCCGCCATGGTAATCCGCACGTTGCGCAGGCTTGCGAGCAGGTTGTCCGGCAAGCCTTCGCCCTCGGTGCCGAGATAGAGCGCCAGGCGCTTGCTGCGCTGCGCATCGCGGATGTCGGTCTTCCCGCGTGGCGACAGCGCGAATTGTTCGAAGCCACGCCGGGCGAGCATCGTTGTGAAGCCGGCGGTGTCGGAGAACGATGCGAAGGGGATCTTGAGCGCGGCGCCGACCGAAACGCGGATCGCCTTGCGATAGAGCGGGTCGCAGCATGTCGCATCCAGCAGAACCGCGTCAGCGCCAAAGGCGGCGGCATTGCGGAAGATCGAGCCCATATTGTCATGGTTGGCGATGCCGACGAGCACTACGACGAGCGCCCGAGGCGGCAAGCCATCGAGCAGGTCTTCGGCCGGCTGCGGCTCTCCCTTGCGGCCAATGGCCAGGATGCCGCGATGCATATGAAATCCGGCGATAGCGTCCATCACCGCGCTGGTGGCGACATAGACCGGGAGGTCGGCGGGCGCCTTGCTCAGGATGTTGTCGAGACCTGCCAGCCGGTTTTCCAGGACCAGGATCGATTCGGCGGCAAAGCGCCCGGTCGAGAGCAGCAGGTCGAGCACCACCTTGCCTTCGGCGACGAAGCGGCCTTGCCGGCCGGCGAGGTCACGCTCGCGAATGTCGAGATAGGCAGCGACGCGCGGATCTTGCGGGTCATCGATGCGAATGGAATCCATGCATTCCTCGCGACCGTCGCATCGGCCCGAAAATCCGGACCGCTTCCCGGCGCTCACCTTGTTTGGAAAGCACGATGCGACAATTCGGGACAATCAGCCAGCTCTGTACGCCCCGGATGGGCGCATGTCGCTCTGAAATCACCGGCGAGATCGGCGCTATGTGGTCAGGTTCCAGCACGGCGCAAACGGTGCGCCATCTGGGACAGGTCATCCTTGCCGCTGCCGAAAATGCCGTCCAGCATGACAAGCAGTTCTCGCACGGCGTCGGATTTGCAGGAGTAGTAGATCATCTGCCGGTCGCGGCGGGTCTCGACCAGGTCGAGCCCCCGCAACTTGGCGAGGTGCTGGGACAGGGCGGATTGGCTGAGCATCACCTTCTCAGCAATGGCTCCAACCGACATTTCACCTTCAGCGAGGTAGCTCATGATCAACAGTCGCTTCTCATTGCCCATCAGCATGAGAAACTCTGCCGCCGATTCGGCGTTCACGATTAGCTTTGTCGAGACCATCGATCCCCCATGCTTCCTGTTCATCCCGACGCCATGGGGGCAATGGCGTCTGATTCCATAAATTCACTTGTCGATCGGCGCTGGCGATTCAGCGTCACCAAAAGGTAGAGCATTTCAGTTAAATCTCAAGTGTTGCTTTTGATCCAGCATAATTAAGTCTCAGTCCCGGCGTCGGCCATGGCTCGGCCGGCCTTGGCCATATCGACCAGAACGTGCCGCAATTCGCCTGCCGCCGCCAAAGGGTGTGGGTAAAAGACCCGGCAAACATCGTCGCCCGACACCAGGTCCATGCCATCGGCATCGAATCCGGCAACACGCCAGCCGTTTCCGGATGCTTTGGCGAAATGCTGTGCGTAAACGGCGATTGCGTCGAGATGGTCGGCGTTCATGTGGTCGATGGCCGATTGTTCGCGCGCCGCGAGTTCCTCGACGACCGGTCCGCTGGCGAGCAAATCCGATCGATCGAGCTGATAGGCCTTGCCGAAGCCGCCGTTGAGGCTGGCGCGTTGCGGATCGAGGCGAAAGATCGAAAAGTCGCCGAGACCGGCGTAAAGATTCGCCCTGGGATTGTGATTGAGATAACGGCGCTCGGTGCGGGCGTGTTCGGCTGATCCGCGCTCAAGCCGTGCCGCCTGGCAGATCAATGTCAGGCGCGGGTGCGCCAGCGGGTCGCCCTTGCCCGGTTCGCCGAGCAACAGGGAACAGCGCGGATCGGCAAGCAGAGCGCCGGTGTGCGCCGAAAGCATCGAAACCAGGATCAGCGGCGCGCCGTCGATGTCGGTGGCCACGCCGACCCTGCTGGCCAGCGGCGAGCCGGTTTGCGGTTCGATCACCGCCAGGGCGCCAAAGCGGGCGCTGCGCAGAAGCGTCTTCGCCAGCCGGATCGCTTCGGCGTCCGTCTCGCGGATCACGTCCTTTTTCGGCTCGTCCAAGGCAGCACCACAGTAAGTTGATCTTTCTTCTCTAGTTATCGGTCAGCAAGCCGGATTTGACAAGGTCGTCGATCTCGGCTTTCGCAAAGCCGAAACGTGCCAGAATTTCCGATGGCGACACATCCTCATTGCCTGGCATAGGGGCCAAGGTCGGTTGCGAGCTCGAGAAACGCGGCGCGGGGGCCGGGCGCTCAAATGCACCTGTCGTCACAGAGGCGTTGCGTGCCCGATTGTGCGGGTGGTGCTTCGCCTCCTGCAGCGACAGAACGGGTGCAACGCAGGCATCGGTTTGCGCGAACAGAAGGTCCCAGTCGTCGCGGGTTTTCTGCCGGATCCGATCGGTAATGGCGGCGCGCATCGGCGGCCACAGGGCCTTGTCGTACTGGCCGGACGCAAAGTGCTCGTCGAGCGGCAGCAGCCTGGCGAATTCGGCGAAGAATTGCGGCTCGAGACAGCCGATGGCGATATGGCGTCCGTCCGACGTCTCATAGGTATCGTAGAACGGGGCGCCGGAATCGAGCAGGTTCGCGCCGCGCTTGTCGCTCCACAAGCCGGCCGCCATCAAGGCGTGCAGGGGCACCGCCAGCATCGAGGCACCGTCGACCATCGCGGCGTCGATGACTTCACCCTTGCCCGTGCGCAAACGTTGGAACAGGGCGGCCAGCACGCCGGCAATCAGCATCATGGCGCCACCGCCATAGTCGGCGACAAGGTTGAGCGGCGGGACGGGACGGCCGTCGGCATGGCCGATGGCGTGCAGCACGCCGCTATAGGCGAGGTAGGTGATGTCGTGGCCGGCGCGGCCGGCGAGCGGGCCGTCCTGACCGAAGCCGGTCATACGGCCGTAGATCAGCGCCGGGTTGCGCGCCAGCACCGCTTCCGGGCCGAGGCCGAGCCGCTCCATGACGCCCGGGCGAAAGCCTTCAAGCAACATGTCCGCCTTTTCGGCAAGGCGCAGCAACAGATCGGTGCCTTCACGGCGCTTCAGGTCGAGGCGCAGGACGGCGCGGCCATGGCGGTCGATGTTGTACTCATCGGGCAGCGACAGGAACTGGCTCGTCCCCGCCCGTTCGATGCGCAACACTTGCGCGCCCATCTCCGACAGCATCAGGCCAGCCAGCGGCACCGGGCCGAGCCCGGCCATCTCGATCACCTTCAGCCCGGTCAGCGGACCGGTTTTAGCGGCAGCGGACAGGCCGGCGTTCATGACCTTCTATTTCGGCGCCATGCGAATGGCGCCGTCAAGGCGAATGGTCTCGCCGTTCAGCATCTGGTTCTCGATGATGTGCAGGGCGAGTGCGGCATATTCGGACGGTTCGCCCAGGCGCGACGGGAAGGGCACGGCGGCGCCCAGCGAATCCTGCACCTCTTGCGGCATGCCGGCCATCATCGGCGTCTTGAAGATGCCGGGAGCGATGGTGCAGACGCGGATGCCGGAACGGGCAAGGTCGCGCGCCACCGGCAGCGTCATGCCAACGACGCCGCCCTTGGACGCCGCATAGGCGGCCTGGCCGATCTGGCCATCATAGGCGGCAACCGAAGCGGTGTTGACGATGACGCCGCGCTCGCCACCCTGCAGCGGCTCAAGCTTCGACGCGCGCTCGGCGACGAGGCGGATCATGTTGAACGTGCCGATCAGATTGACCTCGACCACCTTGCGGTACTGGTCGAGGGGATGGGGACCATCCTTGCCGATCGTCTTCACCCCAATGGCGATGCCGGCGCAATTGACCAGCATCCGCGGCTGGCCAAGCTTGGCCGTAACGCCGGCGAGTGCAGCGGTCCCACTGTCGGCGCTGCTGACGTCGCACTGGAAGGCAATGCCGCCGATCTCGGCTGCGACCTTGGCCGCGCGATCGATGCCGACGTCGAAGATCGCGACGCGGGCGCCCTTGGCCGCCAGCGCGCGTGCCGTTGCCTCGCCGAGACCGGAGCCGCCGCCGGTGACGATCGCGATCTGGCCGTTCGGGTTCATGGCGTCATCCTTTGATCTCAGGAACAGTGGACGGATCAGGCGCCAGATCGATGGGAAAGGTCAAGCCATCGCGGCGGCAGGATCGGCCACCCTGGCCTGATCGGCGTGGCAGACCTCGCCCAAGAGCCTGGCGACCGCGCCCGGCGCGATCTCGTGCGACAGCAGCCGGTCGAGATCGACGGGGCGCGGCATCGAAATCTGGCCACGCGGAATCCGCTTGAAACCGAGCGGCCCGTAATAGGGCTCGTCACCGACCAGCATGACGGCAGGTGCGCCGGTCTTGGCGGCGGCCTCCAGCGCGATCGCCACCAGCCGGCGGCCGATGCCGAGATTCTTGAAGGCCGGCCGCACGGCGAGCGGCCCGAGCATCAATGCGCGGCCGGCACCGGCGGCGATGCGGGTCATGCGCACGGAGGCGACCACTATGTTCCCATCGACGGCGACAAAGGACAGCGAGCGCTCGTGCCCTCCGGCCTCACGAATCTTGTAAGCGGCCAGCACAAAGCGGCCGGGCCCGAAGGCTTCGTCGTTGATGGCTTCGATCTCGGGGTCGTGCGCCGGGGTTTCCGGCAGGTATTTCACGTCAGCAAGGCTCATGGTCTTTGCGGTCCGGTACAAGGAGGAAAGGTTTGCTGCAAACGGCAGCATTCGCCAGTCAGCGCTTCATCAAGCGCGGGCGCCCTTTCGTCGTCGGTCAGACCGGATCAAAGCAAAGTCGAACATGCGGATTGTCCGCTAGCATCAATTTCCCGCCGCTGCAATCGGCCGTTTTTGTCCATCATTTCTGCCAAGTGACGGTCTGTTCAGCACCTGACGTCTTCGACAGGGCAACCTTGCGCCTACATCAACCAACAGGACGCAAGGAGATTTGCATGGGATTGCTGGTCGAAGGAAGATGGCAGGACCGCTGGTACGATACGGCGGACAATGGTGGCAGGTTCGTGCGGACGCAGTCGCAATGGCGCGACTGGATCACCGTTGACGGGGCGCCTGCCGAAGGCCGGACGCGCGGTTTCAAGGCCGAGCCCGGCCGCTATCACCTCTATGTCTCGCTTGCCTGTCCGTGGGCCCACCGGACGTTGATCTTTCGCGCGCTGAAGAAGCTGGAAGGCGTCATATCGGTGTCAGTGGTGCATCATTTCATGGGCGCCAACGGCTGGACGTTTTTGGCTGAGGATGGCGCCACGGGCGACACGCTTTACGGCCTCGACTTCCTGCACCAGATCTATGCCAAGGCCGATCCCGCCTATACGGGCCGGGTGACCGTGCCGGTGCTGTGGGACAAAAAGGAACAAACCATCGTCTCCAATGAGTCTTCCGAAATCATCCGCATGCTGAATTCAGCCTTCGACGAATGGGGCGACGCCAGCCTCGATTTCTATCCGAAGGCGTTGCGCGGCGAGATCGATCGGATCAATGCGCTGGTCTATCCCGCGGTCAACAACGGCGTCTATCGCGCCGGCTTCGCCACCACGCAACGTGCCTATGAAGAGGCGTTCGGTGAATTGTTCACAGCGCTGGATACGCTGGAGGAGCGGCTGTCGAAGCAGCGCTATCTCGTCGGCGATCGTATCACCGAAGCCGACTGGCGGCTGTTCACCACGCTGGTGCGCTTCGATCCGGTTTATGTCGGCCATTTCAAATGCAATCTGTGCCGTATCGCCGACTACCCGAACCTGTCCAACTATCTGCACGATCTCTATCAGGTGCCTGATGTGGCCGGGACGGTGAATCTGCATCATATCAAGGCGCATTATTACGGCAGCCACCAGACAATCAATCCGACGCGGATCGTGCCTGTCGGACCGGATCTGGATTATGCCGCACGGCATGACCGGGCGCGCTTCGAGAAAGCGGCAGCCTGATCTACCAGTAGGGCGAGGGCTGCTCGCCGTCAAAAACCTCGGCGATCCGGCGCAGCGTCGCCGGCGTCGTGCCCTGCGGCAAGCCGTCGAGCGGGAAGAAGCCGGCTTCGGCGATCTCGTGGTCCGGCAGCTTCGGCGCCGTCTGGCTGAAATGCTCGAGCAGATAAAAGCCGACATGGTCGCGGCGGCTGGAGCGGCGGTTGAAATGCATCGATTTGAGCACCGGCGGGGCCGTGAGAGCGATGTTGCCTTCCTCGGCCAGTTCACGGGCCAGTGCCTCGTTCATCGTCTCGCCGACTTCGACGCCGCCGCCGGGAAGCTGCCAGCCCGGTACATAGGTATGGCGAATAAGGAAGACGGACCTGGACGCCCTGTCGTGGATCAAGCCGCGCACGCCAAGCGTCATCGGCCTCCGCAGCACGAAATAGAGATGGAACAGCCTGGCCCTCAAACCTGGCCAGCCGGTCTGGCGGAAGGCATCTTCAGGGCTCGTCATTGATAGCGAAACCGTGGGTGGAAAGCCGCGCGCGGGTCGCCTATGAAGGTTGTATGTTCAGGCTCGCGCATATTTCCGATGTCCATCTGGGGCCGCTCCCCGATGTATCCTATCGCGATCTCGCCTCCAAGCGCGTGCTCGGCTATGTCAACTGGCAGCGCAACCGCCGCCGCCATATGCATGATGCGGTGATTGACACGATCGTCGCCGACATCAAGGCGAACACGCCTGACCACCTCGCCGTCACCGGCGACCTGGTCAATCTGGCGCTCGACGGCGAGATCGAGATGGCCAGGCACTGGTTGGAGACGCTGGGGCCGGCGCATGATGTTTCGGTCGTTCCGGGCAACCACGACGCCTATGTGCCAGGCGCCTTCGACAAGGTCTGCCGATCCTGGGCGGCGTGGATGAGCGGCGACGGCGTCAACACGCCGGTCGATCGTAACGCATTTCCCTATCTGCGCGTGCGCGGCAACGTCGCGCTGATCGGTGTCTCGACAGCGCGCGCCACGGCACCCTTCATGGCCAATGGTTTCTTCATGGAAGGCCAAGCGAAGCGGCTCGGCAAAATCCTCGGGGATACCGCCGGACAGGGGCTGTTCCGCGCCATCATCATCCATCATCCGCCGGTGCGCGGCGCGGTCCCGCAGCACAAGCGGCTGTTCGGCATTGCCCGCTTCAACAAGATCATTCGCCGCCACGGCGCCGACCTTGTCCTGCACGGCCATTCACATCTGCCGTCGCTGTTCTTCATCGGCGGTCGCGGCGTCAGGATTCCGGCGGTCGGCGTCGCCGCCGCCGGCCAGGCGCCGGGCGGCAAGAACCCGGCGGCGCAGTACAATCTGTTCGACATTGACGGCGAGACGGGCAATTGGCGGATCCGGCTGACGCGGCGCGGCCTGACCGGGCCGTCCATGCCGCCATCCGATCTGCAGACGCTGGAACTCGGTGCCGTGACTGGCGCCGCTATGGCCGCAAGCTGACTACCATGGCGACGATGCGGTCCCAGAACAGGACGATGGACACGAGAAGACCGACCAGGGCACCGGCAGCCACAAGGCCAAGCCCGGACAGAAAGGCCGACCAGCGTTTGCCGCGCGCCGTCGCGCGCAGCGGCGGTTCGGCTTCCGGCACATAGGCACGTTTCATGCCGGCGACGGCCGGTTCGACGCCGCCTTCCAGCATCCTCTGACGCTCGACAATGCGCTCGGCGACATAGCGTGTCACGGAATCGGCAACCGGCTTCATCTCGGTGGATTCGGCAAGCACCACCCGGCCGATACGGGTGTCCTTGAGGAAGCGATAGGTCCGGCGGTCGCGCCCCATGGCGACATGGCTGATGGCGTCGATCCACAGGCGCGGCTGCAAGCCGGACGAGACGACAAAGTCGAAATTGTCCATGTCGGCCGGAACATCGGCAAAAACCGGCGCCAACTCGGCGGCAAGCAGATCGAGACGCATGCGATGCGCTTCGCGCATGTCGACGACGACGTCGTCGCGGTCGGCGAAGGCATTTTTCACATCACGGATGGCATCGGACAGTTTCCTCGACTGGTCGATGGTCTTCTCGCCTGCTTCCTTCATCGGCGTCTGCCTCGTGGGTTTGGTTAACACCGGGTTAACACAGCCGCCGGCAAAATGCACTGGCGAGATCGACGGCCCCCGGGGTGCCCAGGAAGGTTGTCGTGCGCGAAAAAGGTCAGCTGGCTGCTGCGGCGAATTTCTGGCGATGTGGCCTGGCGCGACGATTGGTGTTGCGGCGAATGATCTCGGCAACAAGGCCGGGGGCTTCCTCAGCCAGCATATGGCCGGCCTCCAGCACGTGGTGCACGTGAAAATGCGCCGGCAGGTCATCCGCCTGGGTAAAGGGCAGCACCGCATCGTTGGTTCCCCATGCCACCATCACTGGCATGTTCAGTCCATCGAGGCGATCGTGCGGGATGACGCCTTGCCGACCGTCCACGGTCATGGCGGCTGCGATCTCGACCAGCTTTTCGAGTTGGCCGGATCGCCTGCGCATTTCCCAAAGGGTGTCCACCATATGTTCGAGTGGCGGGGCTGAAGGTCCCGACATGACGGCGAGGCAGGAGCGGATCTCGGACCGATCCGAGGCTTCGGCATAGCGGCGCAATAGCGGTCCATTGATTTCGGGGCCAAGGCCGCCCGGCGCCAGAAGCGTCAGCGAGGCTATCTTTTCGGGCTCGGCCAGCGCCATCAGCGCCGCCACGGCACCGCCCATCGAGTGGCCCACGAGATGAACGCGCTTCAGGCGACGCTCAGAGAGATCGGCCAGAACCGCCTTGGCCGCCACCCTGGCCGGACCGGCGGCGGGAAAATCGAGCGACATCCCATACCCAGGCAGATCATAGGCCAGCGTATGCGTGGAAGGCGTCAGGGCGGAAATCACCTCGCGCCATACATCATGGCAGCCGCCGAAACCGTGCAGCAGGACGATGGCCTTCGAGCCAACACCCTCTTCGGCGGCAAAAAGTGATGCGGTCATGAAAGCTGATTTTTTTGTTATTGCAGAATGCGCGACACCAATGATGGCTGAATTGCTCCTAGTCCAACGTGATGACCAGTAAAATTTTTGCGATTTGTACGGTTGTGTACAGAACTTGGCCACCAATCGGCAATCGGCGATCGGAGCGCAGGAAATCCATCGGGACGCGGCGCAGCCAGTGCGCGGACGTCGATGGTGTCAGCTTGGGCTGCCGAGCCCGGCAGCGCGGAGTGCCTGGACCAGCCGGTCGGTCAGGTCGGCCGGATATTTCCGCTCGACGAAAGTCGCCCGCGGATCGGCGGCAAATTTGGGGAACTCGGTGGTCAGCTGTTTCAGCAGCGTGCTCACCAGGTGGTCCTGTCCGGCTGCCTTGGCGCCGACCAGCCGTGCCGCCAGATAGTGTGATTTCGTTGCCGTCGTTCTCAGTGCCATGCTGGCCGCGACTGCCTTGTTCATGTCGCCGAGCATGAGCTCACCGACGAACAGCCCATAATCCCACCATGTCGGGTGCCCGCTGAAGGTCTCCGCCGCATGATCGAGGATCGGCGTTCCCTCGGCATATCGCCCGGCAAAGATCAGCCCGTAGCCGTAAGCGGCGGCCATGCCGAGGTCGTAGGGGTTGAGTTCATAGGCCTTGCGCATCCAGCGGATCGCTTCGTCCGTATTGCCGAGGCGCGAACTGACATAGCCGTAGGAGCGATGGGCATAAGGGCTGGTCGGACCCATCTGCACGCCGCGATGGGCAAACTCGACGGCTGTCTCAATCGTCGCATTGGGCGGATAGGCGTAATGATCGGACACCGCCTCGAGATGCAGGGAAGCAAGTTCCGAATAGACGAGCGAGGACTTGGTTCCACCATTGGCCAGCCTCTCGAGGCAACGGTAGGCTGCCTCATGGGTCCTGGCGTTCTGGTCGAGATAATATTTGCCGTTGAGCAGCAGACATTGCGTCAGGCCGTTTGGCGTGCCGGTCTGCTCGATATAGTTGTAGATGGTGCCGGAGGCGGGGAGTGCCGAGCTCAGCATGTCGGCGATACGGTCTTCGACCGCGGCAGGTGCGCTGTCGGCGGGGGTGAGATTGCGCGATAGAAGCACCCGTCCGGACGCCATGCTTTGCAGTTCGATCGTGATGTCGCCCGAGTCCGGTCCCGGCAGGACGTCGAATATGAAGCTCGCAGCGTCGTCGGCCGGATCGCCGACGGTGTCGCGGCCGATGAAGTCGATCGTATCGAAGCCACTCAGGCCGGCGCGCAGCGATGCGGCGACACGGCTGGCGTCGGGGCCGTCAGCCTTGAGTCCGATATAGACTTGCGGAAGGGCGTCAGCCCTTGCCGATGCCGTGACGCTTGCGCTTGCGCCAGCGATCTCCGGCGTTGCCGAGATGTCGCCGCCTGCCAGCAAGGCAGTGCTGCCCTGGCGAAGGATCAGTACGCCCAGCATGGCGATGACCAAGGCGATCGCCATCCAGAAAAAGCGGAGATGGCGCGCCACCGAGGGGGCAGGCGAAATCGGTACGGAAGCCAGAGACATCGCGTCCAGCATGCCCGTGCCGGCTTCGTTGGACCGATCGGCGGATACGACGCCGTCCAGCCTGAGTTCGGGAACAGCCTCGGCAATATCCGGCAGGCGGATCGCGTTCAATTCATAGGCAGGAACATAGCCGCCGCGCGGAATGGCGATGCGGACCGGCTCGGCAACGCCCTCATTGGCAAAATAGTGCTGCAGAAGCTCGCGCAGCCTGCCTGCCTGCACCCGCACCACGGCATCGGTGGACGGATCGAAATCGCCGTCCTTGCCGAAAACATCCATGGCGATGGAGAAGCCCTTGAGCCTGTCGGCTTCGCCGGCCTGTTCACGTTCGACAAGATAACGCAGCAGCTTGCGCGCGCGTTCGGATCGTCCGAACGTTTGGCTGGCAAGCAGTCGCTCCAGTGTCTCGCGCACTGCGGGGGCGGCAGGCGTGGCATGCTGCAAGTGTCGATCCTCTCGAAGTCGGCACAGGTTGAGGCGCGATCATATAGGTCCCGCACCACCACACAAGTATACACCCCGTTATGCGATCACGTACCCACCGGATAATTCCGCGGTGGTTAATGGCCCGAAAGATCGGAACCGTTCACCAGGTTGGGAAGGTTCCGATCTTTGTTCCCGTCGGGCGTCAGCCGGCTTTTTTACCGACGATACGGTTCGCGGCAGACATCACCGCTTCCAGCGAGGCAGCGACGATGTTGGTGTTGATGCCGGCGCCGAACAGCTTGCCGCCGGGATATTCCATCTCGACATAGGAAATGGCCGAGGCGTTCGAGCCACGCTGCAACGAGTGCTCGGAATAGTCGAGCACCGCCATCTCGACGCCGAGATGGCGCGACAGCGCATCGACGAAGCCGTCGATCGGACCGGTGCCCGTGCCTGTAATCGTCACTTCCTTGCCGTTGTCGAGGATGACCGCCTCGACCACGCGCCGGCCCCTGATTTCGGTGCTGGGGTAGGTGTGGTGATCGAGGAATTTCAGCCGCGCGGCAGGCTGGTCGACATAGGTCTCGAGAAAGCGCTCGTAGATACGCCTGGCCGGCACTTCCTTGCCCTCGGCGTCGGTGATCGCCTGGATTTCCTGGCTAAATTCGATCTGCAGATTGCGCGGCAGGTTGAGGCCGTAATCGGCCTGCAGCACATAGGCGATGCCGCCCTTGCCGGACTGCGAGTTGATGCGGATGATGGCTTCGTAGCTGCGCCCGACATCAGCCGGATCGATCGGCAGATACGGCACTTCCCACAGGCTCGTATTGGCCTTCTTCAGCGCCTTCATGCCCTTGTTGATGGCATCCTGATGCGAGCCGGAAAAGGCGGTGTAGACGAGTTCGCCGACATAGGGGTGGCGCTCGGGGATCTTCAACTGGTTCGAATATTCGTAGACGTCCTTCATCCGGTTGATGTCGGAGCAGTCGATCAACGGATCGACACCTTGCGTGTACATGTTCAGCGCCAGCGTGACGATGTCGACATTGCCGGTGCGCTCGCCATTGCCAAACAGCGTGCCTTCGACACGGTCGGCGCCGGCCATCAGGCCGAGTTCGGTGGTGGCGATGCCGGTGCCGCGGTCATTGTGCGGATGCAGCGAGACCAGCAGGTTCTCCCGGTTGTCGAGGTTGCGGCACATCCACTCGATACGGTCGGCATAGATGTTGGGGGTCGACATCTCGACAGTCGAGGGCAAGTTGACGATCAGCTTGTTGTCCGCCGTCGGCCTGACGATCTCGGTGACGGCGTTGCAGATCTCCAGCGCCACTTCGAGTTCGGTGCCGGTAAAGCTCTCCGGCGAATACTCGAAACGAAAGCCTCCGCCGGCCTTGGCCGCCATGTCGGTGATCATCTTGGCGGCGTCGGTGGCGATCCGCTTGATGCCGCCGACGTCCTTTTCGAAGACGACGCGACGCTGCAGCTCGCTGGTCGAATTGTAGAAATGGACGATCGGGTTGGTGGCACCCTTCAGCGCCTCGAAGGTGCGGGTGATCAGCTCCGGCCGGCACTGCACCAGCACCTGCAGCGAGACATCGGCGGGCACGTTGCCTTCCTCGATGCACCAGCGGGCAAAGTCGAAATCGGTCTGCGATGCCGACGGGAAACCGATCTCGATCTCCTTGAAGCCCATGTCGAGCAGCAGGCCGAACATGCGTGCCTTGCGCTCATGGCCCATCGGATCGATCAGCGCCTGGTTGCCGTCGCGCAGGTCGACCGAGCACCAGATCGGCGCCTTGTCGATGACCTTCGAGGGCCATGTGCGGTCGGTGAGGCCGACGGTCGGATAGGGCTGATATTTGCGGGCTGCGTCGGACATGCCCTTGTTCTGGATGCTTCGTTCCGCATCCTTGCCGGCTACCGCGGCATCGGAACGGATCTCTTCTCGTGCGTTCATCGTCTTTTCTCCCGGCGGCTCATGGATCCACCCTCAGGTGGATTGATGGCGAGCGGCGCCTTACCAGAATTTCGTTCGCTTGATGTGATTGCCAAGGAGCATGCGCTTGCGCGGCGGTTCGACCGCCGGGCGCTCCTTCAGCGAACCCGGCGATCGCCGATAAGGCCGAGAAGAAGCAGGGTCGAAGCCAGCGCGCGCACGGTCTCGCCGGAAAAACCGGTCGGACGGGAAGCGTTGGTGGCGCGCGTGTTCATGGCTGATCTCATATAGGAGCGGCTTGTGGGAGGCAAGTGGGGCCGCATTGCGGGTAATGCTGATGACAGTGAGTTCGGCAGTGTTGGCAGCTTTTGTGCCGGCAGCTTTCCACGATAGGAATTTTTTCTTGACTCGGTGACCTCAGCTATGGTACATATTCGTCCATGGTGCTGATCTGCGCCGGTGACCCGCCGCACAGGCGGGTTTTTCGTTTGATGCTCCGTCAGCCAACGCGCCGAAGGCTGCGAGGGAACCCGAGTTCGGTGCCTTGGCATTGCTGGCCGGATCTTGCTGGATATTGTCCCCACCGCACGTGCCCTTCCCCAGGCGCTGCAAATGCGCCAGACTGGGCATCGACGGGTTGCGATGGGGTTGTCCATGAATTTCGTGTTCTTCTCGCCGCATTTTCCCGCCAACGGCGCGGATTTCTGCGACCGTTTGAAGAAGGCCGGAGCCAGGGTGCTCGGCATCGGCGACGCACCCTATGACGCACTCGACGCCAAGCTGAAGGCGGCGCTTTCGGAATATTACCGTGTCGCCGACATGGAAGACTACGATCCGGTGTTCCGGGCGATGGGGCATTTCATCCACAAATGGGGCCGCATCGACCGTTTCGAATCGCTCAATGAACATTGGCTGGAGCTGGAAGCCAACATCCGCTCCGACTTCAACATCTACGGCACCAAGCTCGATTTCGTGAAGAATCTGAAGCGCAAGAGCCGCATGCGAGCCTTCTTCCGCAAGAGTGGCGTCGACACCATCGCGCAGCGCAAATGCTCCGACCGTGCCGGGGCCATGACTTTCATCCGGCGCGTCGGCTATCCGGTGGTGGTCAAGCCCGACAGCGGTTCCGGCGCATCGAACACCTTCAAGATCTCCAACGCCAAGGAGCTCGACCAGTTCTTCCGGGACAAGCCCGAGGACGTGACCTTCGTCATGGAGCAGTTCATCGAGGGACTGGTGGTGACTTATGACGGGCTGGTCAACCGCGACGGCGAGGTGGTGCTGGCGGCCAGCCATCGCTATGACCAGAGCATCATGGAGGTGGTCAACAAGGACCGCCACATGAGCTACACCTGCTTTCCCAAGGTTAGACCGGCGATCGAGGAGGCCGGCCGCAAGATACTGAAGGCGTTCGACGTGCGCGAACGCTTCTTCCACATTGAGCTGTTCGAGACCAAGGACGACCGGGTCATCGCGCTGGAGGTCAACATGCGTCCGCCCGGCGCCTGGATGACCGATGCGATCAACTATACGTTCGACGTCGACGTCTATGCGGCATGGGCCGATATGGTGGTCAGAGATGCCGCCGGCGGCCCTTACGAGGGCAAATACTTCACCGCCTATGCCAGTCGCAAGCGACGCCTCCACTATTTGCACAGCCATGAGGACGTGCTAGCCGCGCACCGCGACAAGATCGTCCACCATCAGGCCATCGAAGAGGTTTTCAGCCGCGCCATGGGAAATTACGCCTATCAGATGCGCTCGAAAGACGAAGCAGCGCTGCATCAGGCAGTCGCCTATATCCACGCGGAAGAGGCGTGAGGCGATGGACATTTCCTATCACAAGAATTTCTCGAGCCAGCTCGGCCGCGACATGGAATACAAGCGCTACGGCCATGCCGGCCGGCCGGTGGTGGTGTTTCCGACCTCGCAGGGCCGGTTCTACCAGTTCGAGGATTCCGGCGGGGTGGGCGCGCTGGCCGAATTCATCGACACCGGCCGCATCCAGCTGTACACGGTCGACGGCGTCGATTTGGAATCCTTCTTCGACAAGCATGCCGACGCGGCCCATCGCATCGCCCGCCACGAAGCCTATTTCCGCTATGTGCGCGAGGAGGCGCTGCCGGAGTTCCTGTCCGCAGCCGAGCAGGCCAATGGCGGCCGCAAGCTGAAGCCGCTGTTCTCGGGCTGTTCGATGGGCGGCTATCACTCGTCGAACTTCGTCTTCCGCTTTCCCGAACTTGCCAGCGGCGTCATCGCGCTGTCGGGCGTCTATTCGGCGCGCGACTTCTTCGGCAAAGCGCTCGAGGGCGACATTTTCTACAACTCGCCGCTGGACTATCTGCCCGGCATCGTCGATCCCAAACTGCTGACCCGGCTGAAGGCGCTCAGGCTGATCTTCTGCTGCGGGCAGGGCGCATGGGAAGAGCGGATGCTGGTCGAGACGCGCAGGTTGGAACAAATCCTGCGCGACAAGTCCATTCCCGCCTGGGTCGATTATTGGGGTGGCGATGTCAGCCACGACTGGCCGTGGTGGCACAAGCAACTGGTCTATTTCTTCGGCCGCTGGCTGGATGAGGACCTGATGCACAGGCTCGATTGATAGCGGGGGCCGTCCGCTGACTGCTACCCTTCCTGCGGCACTGCCTGGACGTCGACACTTTCACCTGAAGCCGATCCGCGACGCAGGCCAAGGAAGACGACGATGGCGGTCATGACGGTGATTGCCGCCAGCACGATCAGCAGCCTGTCGAACGCCGTCTCGTAGGCCTGGACCAGAACGATGGCTCCGGCCTGGGGCAGATGTTGTGCTGCTTCGCCGAGATTGCCGGTCACCAGCAGCTGGGCTGCCGCCGCTGCCTCCGTCGAAGATGCCATTCCTTGTGAGGCGAGCTGCGCGGCGGTAAAGCCGGAAAGGGTCGCCATGACGATCGCCAGCGCCACACCCTCGCAGGCGACGCGGGTGGTGTTGAAGATGCCGACCGCCATGCCGGCGCGCTCTCTCGGCACGACACTGACGGCAAGCCCGTCCATCAATCCCCAGGGCAGGGCGATGCCGACGCCGATCAGCATCAGCGGCGCCACCAGCGCACTATCGACCGGTGGTGTCAGGCTCAGCCAGACAAGCCCGGCGGCAGCAACAAGCAGGCCTACGCCGCAGATCGTGGCCGGCGCGATCCAGCGCGCCAGCTGTCCGGCTAGCATCGGCAGGATCAGCAGCGGGCCTGATAGGCAGATCATCAATTGCCCGGCCTTGATCTCGCTCATGTCCTCGATGCCGATGAAGCGGATCGGCAACAGGACGAGCAGGACGACGAAGGCGTAAGCGGGTGCCGCAGCCAGAAACTGGACGCCGACGAAGCGGGGATAGGCAAACAGCGTGAGGTCAAGCATCGGCCGTTGTGCGCGCCGCTCGACAAAGACGAAGGCGACAAAACAGATGACAGAAGCGGCCAGAAGGGTGACGACAAGGGGATCGGCCCAGCCGCTCTGCGGGGCCTGGAGCACGCCATAGGTCCCGCCCAGTCGAGGCCAGTCGCATCCGGGTTTCGCGATTCCCTGATGGTGCGCAGGCCGAGCATGGCGGCGGCAATCGCGAGTGCTGCAACCAGAAGAAAGATCGACCGCCAGCCGAATGCAGAGATGAGCAGGCCCGACGCGATCGGGCCGAAGGCGAGGCCGATGCCGAAACTGGTGCCGAGGAAGCTGAAGGCGCGCAGCCGCAATGGCCCTTCGAATTCCTGGGCGAGTGCCGAGGCGCCGCCAGCGAAGGCGGCCGCACTGCCGATCCCCTGCACGGCCCGTAAAATGTCGAACCAGATGATGTCCGGCGCCAGCATCGCGCCCAGCGACGCCAGGACATAGAGGGAGAGGCCGACGAGGAAGAGGCGCTTGCGGCCGTGATTGTCGGCCAGAGCGCCCGACGCCATCAGGGTGGCGCCGAAGGTCAGCATAAAGGCGTTGGTCACCCAGTTGAGCTCGATCGGACTGCCGCCGAGATCCGCCGCGATGTGCGACAGAGCGACGGCCGGACCGGTGAAGGTCAAGGGCATCGTCATCGCGGCAAGGCACACGGACAAGAGCACGAGCCATCTCTCGGCAGAGCCGGTTGTGGTCCTAGAAGTCATGGATTTCCCTATCTGAAACAGCACTCGCCGGTCGGCCGCGCGTTTGCGGAGCCGGTCGTAACGACAAGATAGGTCGTCGGCATTTCAGGAAGAATGGTGTTATATCTCCTCGTATATCGGACTGAAACGCTCGAATGGAATGACACGATGGATCGTCTCAACGGGCTCCTGGCCTTCGCCCGCACCGCCGAATTCGGCAGTTTCGTCGCTGCAGGGCGGGCGCTCGGCATCTCGGCTTCCGCCGTCGGCAAGAGCGTCGCGCGGCTCGAACAGGAGCTCGGCGTGCGGCTGCTGCAGCGCAGCACGCGGCGCATTGGCCTGACGGAAGAGGGCAAGCTGTTCAACGAGCGGGTGCGCCGCATCCTCGACGACATCGGCGATGCCGAGGCGATGCTGTCGCGGACACGGGAAACACCGCGTGGGCGGCTGCGCATATCCACTCCGATCGTCACCTATCATTTGCTGCTGCCGGTGCTGTCCGAGTTCATGGCCCGCTATCCGGAGATAGAGCTCGACATCGATTTCAACGACCGGATCGTCGACGTCATCGACGAGGGCATCGATGTCGCGATCCGAAGCGGCGAGCTGCCCGATTCACGCTTGGTGTCCAGGCCCGTTGCGCCCTTTCGCATGCTGTTGTGCGCGGCGCCCTCCTACCTCGACCGCCATGGCACACCCGGCGAGCCGGCTGATCTCATCAGGCATTTCGGCATAAACTTCCGCTTCCTCAACAGCGGCAGGCTGCTGGAGTGGCCGTTCATTACCGGAAGCGCCCAACCGCAGATCCGCTCGATGCTGACCTGCAACAACATGGAAGCGTTGAAGGGCGCCACACTCGCCGGCCTCGGCATCGCCTGCATGCCGAATTTCCTGATCCGCGAGGCGCTGCACGAAGACAGGCTGCGCACCGTCCTCGACGATCATGTTGATGGCCGCGGGCAGTTCCGGATGCTGTGGCCCTCCAATCGCCATCTGTCGCCGAAGGTGCGCGTGTTCGTCGATTTCCTTCCCGAGCGACTAGCTGCGACAAGCGGTTCATAGCCAACTCATCGAATAAATATGATTATTTCTCATGTTTCTGTGGAAACATCGGAGCGGCTGTGGCATGCCGCTGACGGTGAGGGTGCCGCGCGGGGCCTTGCCCCGAACTGTTTCGAAGGACTTGAGCGATGGACCAACTGAGCGCGCAAACCCGGATCAGCGACGCGGCGATCAGATCGGTGATGGACCGGCTGCGCGCAGAGCACAGCGAATTCGAGATTGACACTGGCGTTGCCGACCAGTGGGAGCTCCGCCTCTACTACGGCTCGTTGAGCGCTACGCTTGATGATGAAAGCGTGCTGATCCGGGTCGCGGCGACAGACGAAACCTGCCTGTCCTACATGAAGATGACGGTCGCCGGCCATGTCGCCGAACATCTCGGCACGACCAAGGGCATTCATTGGCAAGGCGACGGCGTTGACGCCGGCACGCCGGTCTTCTTCCGCGAGATCGCGGTGATGTCGTCAACGCGGATATCGGCGCACATGCAGCGCCTGCGCTTCGCCGGCAAGGATCTCGGCCGATTTAGCCATGGCGGCCTGCACATGCGGCTGCTGCTGCCGCCGCCTGGCCGCCGGCTGGTTTGGCCGACGATGGGCGCTGACGGCTTGATCGTCTGGCCTTCTGGCGACGATGCGCTTGCCGTGCGGGTCTACACGATCCGGGCGGTGGACGCCGCAAGCGGTTGGCTCGACGTCGATTTCGTGTTGCATCCAGGCCAGGAGACGCCCGCCGCCGCCTTCGCGCAAAGCGCACAGGCAGGAGACGTGATCGGCATGATCGGACCCGGTGGCGGCGACGCCCCGGTGGCGCAGACCTTGCTTCTGCTCGGCGACGACACCGCACTGCCAGCCATCGGCCGGATTTTGGAGCATTTGCCGGCGTCAACCCGCGCCGAGGCACTGATCGAGGTCGATGGCCCGGATGACCGGATCGCGCTGGCGCAAGGGGACAATGTCGATATCACCTGGCTCTACCGGCACGGCCGAGAGGCCGGCACCGCCGGCCTGTTGCCAGCCGCCTTGCGGGAGCGCAGCCACATGGCGCTTGCCGACGGTCTTTATGTCTGGGCCGGATGCGAATTCGGCGATTTCCGGGAGATCCGCAAGATCGTGCGCAAGCAGTGGAACCTGTCGCGCGACCGGCACCTGGTCACCGCCTACTGGCGCCGGGACGCGCACAGCGTGGGCGAGGGCGGCGAGGAATAATCCGCGGCTTATGACCGTCTCCGGCGTCGGTTTTGCCTATTGCCTGACGCTTCTCGCCACCAGTCGCGCGACGCTCGGGCCGACCAGCAGCACGATCAGGAAGCGCGCCGACTGCAGCGCCATGACGAAGGAGATGTCGACGTTCTGCGCTGCGGCGGCGATGATGGCGATGCTGTCCATGCCGCCAGGGCTGGTCGCCAGATAGGCGGTCAGCGGATCGATGCCCAGGAGATGGCTGATCATGAAGGCAAGGCCGCCGCAAAAGGCGATCAGCGCCACGATCGAGGCGATGATCTGCGGCAGCGCGCGCGTTGCATGGCGCAGGATCGCCCTGGTGAAATTCAACCCGATCGACCAGCCGACCATAGCGTAACTGAATGCCAGCAGCCAGGGCGGCAATTGCATCTCAACGCCCAGGCCGAGATGGATGACGCCGCCGAAGATGAAGGTGCCGAGGAAGTAGGGAGAAGGCAGCCGGCACAGCTTTCCCGCCAAGCCGCCGATAAACGCGATGCCGATGGTGGCGGCGAAGGCTTGGGCGTCGATCGGCGGGAACCAGGTGATGGCGGGGATTTCGACGCCCGATGTGTCGACCCACATCTTGGCAACGAGTGCTGCCGTCATCGAGACGAAGATGACGCGCAGATATTGCATGAAGGCGACGAGACGCTGGTCGGCGCCGAACGCACCGGCCATCAGCACCATGGCGGTGGCCGCGCCCGGCGACGAACCCCAGACGGCGGTGGTGCCGGGCAGGATGCGCCAGCGGCTGATCAGCCAACCGAGCAGGCTGGAGGCCGTGACGGTGGCCACCACGACACCGAGAAACAGCGGCCATTCCCGGTAGAAGACTGGAAAGATGTCGGCCGAGATCGAGCTGGCGACGAGGCAGCCGACGATCGCCTGGGCGGCGCCGAACAGAAGGCGCGGCACACGCACCGTGGCGCCATTGGTGCCGGCGACGATGGCCGCCAGCATCGGCCCGATCAGCAACGCCGCCGGCAGGGTGGCGAGTTCCAGCGCGCCGGCAAACAGGAGAGAAACAACCAGCAGGGCAAGCCACTGCCAGAGCTTGCGCATCCGCGCCATGCGCTCGAGTGTGGGCAGGTCCGGGGAGGGCTGCTCGGCCGAGGAATCCATGTTTCGCTCTTAGACCCGCAGGGCGAAAAATGCGAACCGCGGTTCATAGAAAACTATTGTTTCACCCGTCCAGGTGTCGAGTAACAGGTTTCATAAGCCGGCGTCGAACCGTTGCTCGATCTCATTGCGACCATGCGGTCGAAATCGTCGGGGACGGAAAACTGGCCGGCCATAAAACCGACCCGTCGCGCCTGCAGAGCCGGTTGTTCGATCGGCACGATTCTGGCCAACGGCTTGCCGGCTTTGGCAATAACAAACGACTCGCCTTGGGCTGCACGTCTCACAAGGCGCGACAGATGGGCTTTCGCATCGCGAATGTTTACTGTCTGCGTCAAAGGTTGCTCCTCAAAGTTGGCATCGAACTCACCCCGTCTTGCCGTCGGCCAGGCCGAAGCCGCCGACAGGGTGGGTTTCGACCTGGAATTCGAAGCCGGCGATGAACGGCCGCGCCTTGGCGATCGCCGCCTGGACTTCGGGAAGCTGCAGCGAGGCCTTGTGGCTTTCGGCGTCGGTCCACACTTCGGTGACCCAGATCGCATCGGCATCCGCGGGGTCGCGGGCGATGATGTAGTTCAGGCAACCCGGCAGGGCGCCGGTGCTGGCGCGCAGGAGGTCGATGACCGCGTCACGCTGGCCGCGCGCCGCCCGCATCTTGCCGATCAGTCCGTACATTCCGTTGTCTCCCTTTGAGGTTTTCGACAAGAGCGTGCAGACCGCCAGTATGCCGATAGCCGCTCAAGGCATCAACTGGCCGCCATTCACCTCGATCACCTGGCCGGTGATGTAGCCGCTGAGAAGATCGGAAGAGAGGAACAGATAGGCGCCGACGCAATCCTGCGCCGTGCCGGCGCGTCCCTGCGGAATGGTGGCGACCATGCCCTTCATCTGCTCGTCGGTCGAATAGCGCTCGTGGAACGGGGTGAGAATTGTGCCGGGCGCCACCGCGTTGACGCGGATGCCGAAGCCGATCAGCTCCTTGGCCATGCCGCGCGTCACATTGGAGACGAAGGCCTTGGCCGAGCCGTAGAGCCCGGCGCCGCCGCCGGCACCATTGCGGGCGGCGATCGACGAGGTGTTGACGATGAAGCCGCCCTGTTTCTTCAGCCATGGGATCGCCTTGCGCGAGGCGGTCAGCACCGAACGCGCGTTGAGATCCATGACCGCGTCGTAATGCGCCTCGGTCTGCTCGGCATAGGGCACGCGGCCAAGCATGCCGCCGGCATTGTTGACCAGCCCGTCGAGGCGGCCGAAATATTGCGCGCTATCCTCGACGACGCGCTCGACATCGGCGGCAACGGAGAAATCGCCCTGAACGAGAAACACCTCGCCGCCCTTGTCGGCAATCGTCAGGCCGAGCTTCTCGGCGGCGTCTTGACTCGAATTGTAGTGCAGCGCCACCTTGCATTTCTGCGCTGCATAGGCCAGCGCGAGCGCCGCTCCGATGCCGGTCGACGCACCGGTGACCAGCACTGCCTTGCCGGCAAGATCGGGTATGCTGAGTGTGGTGGCTGGCACGGTTCTTCCTCCGGGACGTCTGCCTGTCCTTCGTAGGCCCTTGCCACCCCGGTGTTCAAGCCTTTGAGCAATTCAAGGAAACGTGTGAAACGGTTTCCCGGGAAAAGGAGTAGCGCTTTCCCTTGGGGAATTTGCGCCAAGCAAACCGCTCTACGGGTGCAGATAGGCGTAACCTTGGCCTTGCAGTTCTGCGAGTTTGACGACGCCGCCCTTGTCGGCGGCATGAAACCCGGCGAGCAGGTCGGGGAGCGAAATATCCATGCCTTGCATGGTGTTGGCGCAAGCATGGGATTCCAGCCCCTGCCGCACCAGGCCGGCGAAGCGCCCGGAAATAGCGGCCGATATTCCCTTCGACTTGAAGCTGGCCAAGGCCGGACCATGCACGACCAGCACGATGTCGACATTGCCGCCGGTGCCCTCATAGTGGTTCTTGATGTTGCCGAGCACGAAATTGACCTTGTCGGTGTCGCTCAAGTGGTAGGCGACTTTTTGCCTTGTGGGCTCGGTGGCGGCTGCCTGTGCTGCCCGCAAACCGAGAAGCGTTCCGGTTCCGGCAAGAACCGCGCGGAATATGTCGCGCCGACGCATGGCATCCTCCTTCGCTTGGCGGGCCGCCGCGAATTGCGTGGCTGCGGCCGCAATACTAGCATAAATTGACGTTGCGTCCTGTCGATGCGGAGGAGAGATCACATGGCGTTCAGGGCAGGGGAATGGAAGACAGTCGCCGGCGCCGGGTTTGGCGCGGCGCTGCTTGGCTTGCTTGCCGGACCGGCCTCCGCCGACTATGCGCTGAAGCTCACCGAACTCAGTCCGAACGGCGCTGATGCCTGTTTCGGCCGCGTCTATGATGCGGGGCATCTCAAGGCGCACCCGAAGCAGAAGGTGGCCCGGATCTTCTTCTACTACGGCCATGATCCAGTCAGCCGGCCGAACGAGGAACCGACCGCGAATTCCGACACGTCCTACAATGCTTTCATCGCCACCACCGTGCGCGGCGCCAAGTCGCCGGAATGGGCCGGTGGCTGGTGCAATCATGCGTCCGAGAACGGCAAGACAGGCCCGGTCCATTGCGGCATGGAATGCGACCGGACGCTTGCGTCGCTGAAGGTCGACGACAAGGGCCGGCTGTTCCTCTCGGATCTGCAGCCCGACATCTATCTCGATGCCGGATCGGAAGAGGAGCTTAGCGCAGCGGAATATCACAGGCAGGCGCTCGGCAAGGATGACGACAATTTTCGCCTCGACCCGATCCCAGCGGCGACCTGCAAGGCGGAGTTCGCGCGCATCGATCCGGTCGACCCGGCGCTAGGCCCGCCGCTGCGCGAGCGTCTGAAGCCGGACCAGGCATTCTGCTATGGGCGCGACTATGATGCAGCGCATCTCGGCTCGCACTCCGATCAGCTCACCAAGTCGATCCGGGTTTTCCGCGGCCCGGTCGAACTGGCGTCGTTTGCTTCAGGGGGCGACGCAGCCAACTGGCCTGATGGCGCCGACATTGCCGTTACCGTCACCACACGGCAGAAATCGGCCAAAGTCACGCAGACCTATTCCTGCCAGGCCGAAGCCGACCAGTGGCGCTGCGCGGCCAGTTCGAAGATGAGTGATTTCTCCTGCGACATCGCGCAGAAGGAGATTTTCCTCAAGCGTGGTGCCGATGGCACGATGATGCTGGCCAATCCCAACAGTGCACTCGCGATCGTCGACCTGTGTTCGAAGGCCGCCGACGGCAAGACGAAATCCGACGACAAGGTCTATCGGCTGCAGCCAATGCCGCAATCGGCCTGCGCGCCTTGAACTCACCCTTGTCTATGACGCCATGAAGAGATATATCTTTGCTATATCTCATTTTGAGGATAGCATAATGGACAAGGCAAAAGTGTTCTGGTCGGGCCGGTCACAAGCTGTGCGTCTGCCCAAGGAATTTCGTTTCGAAACAGACGAGGTTTCGATCCGCCGTCACGGACAAACCGTCATCCTCGAGCCGCTAGCGCAGGATTGGGCATGGCTGGATCAGGTGATCGGGCCGATTGATAACGATTTCGCCGAGGCAGCACTGGAACATCAAGACGGGCAGGATCGACCTGCCTTGGATGATGTTTTCAAGTGATCTACCTGCTCGACACCAACGCCGTCATCGCGGTCATCAAGGGCGACGCGGGTCTGTTGGCGCTGCTGAAGCGGCACAGGCCGCTGGACTTTGCCCTCTCTGCGATCGTCGCGCACGAACTGTACTACGGTGCTGAAAAGAGCCAGCGTCGGGCTGAAAATCTGGCGCGCATCGAAGCTCTGCAGTTCCCGGTGCTGGAATTCGACCGAGAAGATGCGAGACACGCTGGAGAGATTCGGGCAACGCTTGCGACGTTGGGAACTCCGATCGGTCCCTACGATGCGTTGATTGGTGGGCAGGCGCGCGCTCGGAACCTTTCGCTGATGACCCGTAATGTCCGGGAATTCGAACGGATCAAAGATCTCTCAATCGAGACCTGGTAAATCGCCTCACGCAAACGGCACGGCCGTCGTGCCCTTGGGGAGCTTGGCCTCGTCGTCGGGCTCGACATGGATGGTGACGCGCACCGAGGGGATTTCGGCCTTCAGCGCGTCCTCTATCCGGTCGCAGATGACATGGCTGGCGCCGACCGACATGTCGGCATCGACGACCAGATGAAACTCGATGAAGGTGGCGCGGCCGGCGATGCGCGTCTTGAGGTCGTGCACCTCCAGCGCGCCCTTGCAATTGGCCGAGATGACGTCGCGGATGCGCATGTGTTCCTGGGTGTCGACGGCGCGGTCCATCAGGCCGTTCATCGACGAACCGATGACGTGCCAGCCCTGCCACAGGATGTTCAGCGCCACGAGGACGGCAAGTGCCGGGTCGAGAATCTGCCAGCCGGTCAGGATCGCTCCGACCAGGCCGCCGAAGACGCCGATCGAGGTGACCACGTCGGTCATGATGTGGTTGCCGTCGGCAACCAGCGCCGGTGACTTCTCCGCCCTGCCGGCGCGGATCAACGTCCAGGCCCAGAAGGCGTTGATGACTGTAGCGACGCCGTTGACGGCAAGACCTTCCCAGGGCTGTTCGAGCGGTGCCGGGGTCTGCCAGTGGCGCCAGACCTCGTTGAGGATCAAAAGGGCGGCGAGCACGATCAGCACGCCTTCCAGCACCGCCGAGAAATACTCGGCCTTGTGATGGCCGAAAGGGTGGTCCTGGTCGGCCGGCTTGTGGCTGACCTGGATCGCCCAGAAGGCTGCAACCGAGGCAATGACGTTGACGATCGATTCCAAGGCGTCCGAGTAGAGCGCCACGGAGCCGGTGACGTACCAGGCGGCAGCCTTCAGCGCGAGCACGACAAAAGCGACGATAATCGACCAGAAGGCGAGATTGGCGATTTTGCGCTTCGCGGCCGCCTTGGCCGCGATCGCCATCGTGTTCTCGGCTTCGGCCATGATCGTCAGGCGGCCTTTTCCTTGGCCTTGCGGGGCAGGTGGGCGACGATGTTCTCGATGATGCGCATGCCGGCATTGTGGCCGAGCGTCATGATCGATTCCGGGTGGAACTGTACCGCGGCGATCGGCTCCTTGCGGTGTTCGAAGGCCATGATGACACCGTCCTCGGTTTCGGCCGTGACGATGAAATCGTCGGGCAGGCGAACCGGATCGGCGAAGATCGAATGGTAGCGGCCGACGGTGACTTCCTTGGGCAGGCCGGAGAAGATGATGCCCGGCTTGGAAACGCGGATGCGCGACGGCTTGCCGTGCATCGGCACATGCAGCTGCCTGAGTTCGCCGCCATAGGCCTCGGCCAGCGCCTGCAGGCCAAGGCAGACGCCGAAGATCGGCAGGTCGCGGGCGCGCGCCTTCTTGATGGTGGCGGCGCAGTCGAAATCTTTCGGCGTGCCGGGGCCGGGCGACAGCACGACGAGGTCGGGCTTCAGCCGGTCGAAGACTTCCTCCGGCACCGGCGAGCGGACGGTCGAGACATTGGCGCCGGTCTGGCGGAAGTAATTGGCCAGCGTGTGAACGAACGAGTCCTCGTGGTCGACGAGCAGGATGTTGACGCCGTCGCCGACGCGCGCGGTGGTTCGCTCGGTGCTGGCGGAATTGGCTGTCTTGGCGTCGCGAATGGCGGAGAGCATGGCGGATGCCTTCAGTTCGGTTTCGGCTTCTTCTTCCTCGGGAATGCTGTCGAACAGCAATGTGGCGCCGGCGCGCACTTCGGCAATGCCGTCCTTGATACGGATGGTGCGCAGGGTGAGGCCGGTGTTCATGTCGCCGTTGAAATTGACCATGCCGATCGCGCCGCCATACCAGGCGCGCGGGCTTTTCTCGTTCTGCTCGATGAAGCGCATGGCCCACAATTTCGGCGCGCCGGTCACGGTGACCGCCCAGGCATGCGACAGGAAGGCATCGAAGGCATCCATGCCTTCGCGCAGCCGGCCTTCGATGTGGTCGACGGTGTGGATCAGGCGCGAATACATCTCGATCTGCCGGCGGCCGATGACGCGCACCGAACCCGGCTCGCAGACCCGCGATTTGTCGTTGCGGTCGACGTCCGAGCACATGGTCAGCTCGGATTCGTCCTTCTTCGAGTTGAGCAGTTTCAGGATCTGCTCGGAGTCCGAAATGGCATCGTCGCCGCGCTTGATGGTGCCCGAGATCGGGCAGGTCTCGACGCGGCGGCCGTTGACGCGAACGAACATTTCGGGCGAGGCGCCGATCAGGTATTCGCCTTCACCCAGATTAATGAAGAAGGAATAGGGCGAGGGGTTGATTGCCTTCAGCTTGCGCGAAATCTCGGATGGCTGCGTCTCGCAGCGCTCGTAGAACATCTGGCCGGGCACGACCTCGAACAGGTCGCCGCGCTTGAACGAATCCATCGCCTTGCGCACCAGATCGGCGTATTCGCCGGGTTCATGGTCGCCGCGCGGCGGGATGCGGTCGGGGCTCTTGAACGGCTCGGCGATTTCGTCGCGCGGCAGCCCTTCGGTTGAAAACCCGTCGCCGGCATAGTCGTAGCGGTCGGTCCAGGCCTTGGCCGAATAGTGGTCGACGACCAGGATCTCGTCGGGCAGGAAAAGCACCAGATCGCGCTGGCTTGGCTTGCGCTCGAGCTTGTAGTCGACCGGGTCGAATTGGAAGGCGAGGTCGTAGCCGAAGGCGCCGTAGAGGCCGAGGTTGGCGTCTTCCTCGGTCTTGAACAGAGCGGTGATGGCGCGCAGGACCGTAAATACCGAAGGCACGCGGCTGCGCTCCTCTTCAGTGAAGACACGGCCGGGCTTGGCGACGTCGAGGCGGATCAGTTTCTCCGACGTCTCGGCGATGGTGACGTCGGCGAGGTCGCCCAGCGTCTTGCCGATGACCGGCAACAGCGTCTCGCCACGGCCGTTCAGCGCCTCGATGCGCATGGCACGGCCGCGCGCCGAGACGACCAGCGGCGGATCGATGATGGCGGTGTCCCAGCGCGTGTAGCGGCCGGGATATTCATAATTGGAGGAAAACACCGCACCGCGGCGCGAATTCAGGCCGTCGACATAGGCGTCAATCGCACCTGCATAGGGCCGGTCGTGGCGCGCGCGCGTGATGGTTATGCCACCCGCGGTCACGAAACTTTCCGCGCCGTTTTCCAGAACCTTCATCGTCATTGCCGTCTCCATCAGCTTCTTGGGCAACGGACCCGGGAATGGCTTGGAAAAAACAAATGGCCGCCCGGACTTTCCGTTGCGGCCACCCTCTCTTTTCACGCGCACGTGTTCGAACAGGCCGCTGTCAGCAGGCCCACCACCAAATGGTCTTGATCGAACGCATGTTCATGGCAAAATCCATAGCTGCGAAAGGGAGGATACGCAACAGGTTTGAAAAGCCTGTCCGGTGGCTGTCGCTTCTGCGCCTCATGGTACATCGCCAGAACCGGCTATGGCGCTTAGAATGTTCATCAACAGCAGGAAGACGAGAAAACAATCATGACCGAGCAGATCGAGCGTGCGCGGACGTTCCATTCCCTCCACGTCAAGGGAAACCCGATCGTTCTCTACAACGTCTGGGATCCGGGTTCGGCCAAGATCGTCGAGAAAGCGGGCGCCAAGGCGATCGCCACCGGAAGCTGGCCGGTGGCGGCCGCCTTCGGCTATGCCGATGGCGAGAAAATCCCGCTGGAGCTGGCGCTCGACAACATCAAGCGCATCGTCACTGCGGTCGACCTGCCGGTGACCATGGACCTCGAGGGTGGTTACGGCGTCGACCCGGAAATTGTTGCTCGCACGGTAACGTCGGCACTGCGGGCCGGCGCTGTTGGGTTCAATTTCGAAGACCAGGTTGTCGGTGGCAGCGGCCTGCACGACATCGCTGTTCAGGTAAAACGCATCGAAGCCGCGGCGGCGGCCGTCAAGGCTTCCGGGATACCGGCGTTCATCAACGCTCGAACCGACATCTTCCTCAAGGCGAAACCGGATGCGCATGATGACGCCCTGCTCGACCAGGCCATAGAGCGCGCACAGGCCTTCGAAAAAGCTGGCGCGCACGGCTTCTTTGCGCCGGGCCTTGGCGATGAGGGCCTGATCGAGACACTCTGCAAGGCAATCGCGTTGCCGGTCAACATCATCGCGCTGGCGCATGTGCCGCCGCGCCAGCGGCTGGCGGAACTGGGTGTCGCCCGCATCAGTCACGGCCCGGTGCCTTACCGGCAGATGGCCGAATGGCTGGAGGCGAAGGCGCGGCTGGCTATTTCGGGCTAGGCGGTGATGCTGCATGCAACGGGTTTGGGATTGGCCGAAGCCTCGCAACTTCGTCATCCACGGGCGGAGCAGGAGCGAAGCGACGTCGCGGAGACCCGAGGATCCATGCCGCGACCTCAGTTGAAGGGCGCAGCGGAACAGAATTCTGAACGTAGCGACGCTTTGAAGTCGCGGCATGGATTCTAGGGTCTGCGCCGCGTCGCTTCGCTCCTTGCTTCGCCCTAGAATGACGAAGCTATGGAGTGCTTCGGCAAACTACGAGGCAAAGCTTTCTCAATCTTCCAGCGTCCCCGACCGGGCGTCGGCGCTCTTCCTGTCGCCGACCAGCTTCAACAGATCCTCGCCGGCGCGGATGATGCGGCGCGAGCGGCGGGTCAGGATGATGCCATCCTGCGGCGCAAACACTTCGGTGCGGCCATCGGTTTCACCCGGTGCATGGACGATGGTGGCTAGGCGCGCGCCCTTGGCGACGCGGTCGCCGGGTTTCACGTCGTAGAGCACGGCACCGGCCCGTGGCGCCGGCATCATGTCGATGTTTTCCAATGGCGCCACGAAGCCGGTGAAAGGACCCGGCGCGGGCAGGGCGCTATCGGCGATCACGCCGCGTGCCGTCAGCAGCCGGTAGAGCCCGTCGGCGTCAGAGGCGGCCAAGGCGCCGTCGACATCGAGGATGCCGCGATATTCGACCGTGGTGGCGACGCGGCGGTCGAGCTTGGCTACATCAGCTGGGACATTCTGGTAGGGCATGATCGAGGCGCCCTCGAAGGTGCCGTCGGTGTCCTCGCTCCACAGCACGACTGCGTCGACGCCCATGGCCGCGGCGCAATCGGCCATATCAGGCCACAGGCTGGTGTGGACGTAGAGATAGGCGAGGCCCTCGTCATCGCAGTGCAGGTCGAGCACGATGTCATGGCCGAACGACAGCTGCACCAGCCGCGTCTTCAGCCGCTGGTCGACGCTGCCAAGGGTGGTGTCGGGCAAGAGGGCTGTGTCGGGCGCGGCGAGCAGCGGAAAGCCGCGGTTGAAATTGGTGCGCGTGCCGAGATGGAAGCGGCCCTGATGCTCGCCGAAATGATATTGCGCCCGGCCGACAGGGTTGGCCCAGGGCACGACGGTGAGGTTGCCCTTGATGCGGCCTTCGGCCTCCGCCCTGGCGAGCATCGGCATCAGCGCGTCGATGGCGACGACGCCCGGCAACTCACCGGCATGGAGCGCCGCCTGCAGATAGGCCGAAGGAGCAGCCTTGTCGGAACCAGTGAAGCGGAACAGCGGGAATTCGTAGCAAACCCCTTCGCTTTCGCCGGCGATGCGCTCGATCGATTTCTGCATGACTTCCTCCATCAAGGACCAGAAGACATGCGATTTGAAGGCGCCTATGTCGATTGGTCCAGCCTGCCGCGCTATGGGCGCAAGAGACTATTCAGCCGGGAGCGGGATGACCGGCGCGCGCCGGTCCAGCGCCTGCGACAGCACGGCGACGGTGACCGCCAACAAAGCGAGTGCTGCGCCGACCAGCGGCAAATTGGCATAGGAAACACCGGCGGAAAGGGCTACGCCGCCGATCCAGGCGCCGCTGGCATTGCCGACATTGAAGGCGCCCTGGTTCAGCGTGGCGGCGAGGTTCGGTCCCTCGGAGGCCGCCTCGACGACCCGGATCTGCAGCGGCGGCACGACGACGAAGATGAGCAGGCCCCACAGGAAGACGATGCCGACGGCAACGCTGGCGATTGCGCCGAACTGCCTGAAGCCAACGAAAAGCAGGGCCATCAGCAGCAGCGTGCCGATCACTGTCGGCATCAGTTTCCAGTCGGCCAGTCTGCCGCCGATAATGTTGCCGATGGTCATGCCCGCGCCGAACAGCAGCAGAACCCACGTGACTGCCGAGGTCGACAAGCCCGACACCTCGGTGAGGTAGGGTTTGATGTAGGTGAAGACGGTGAACAGGCTTGCGGAAGTCAGCGCCGCGATCAGCATGGCCAGCCAGACCTGCAGCTTGCCCAGCACGCGCAGTTCGCCGCGCAAGCCGCCACCGCTTGGCTGGGCGACATCGGACGGCACCAGCCAGGCGATCGCTGCCACCGAGATCAGGCCGATACCGACCACGGCAACGAAGGTGGAGCGCCAGCCGAAGGCTTCGCCAAGTGCGGTTCCGGCGGGAACGCCAAGGATGTTGGACAGCGTCAGCCCGGCGAACATCAGCGCGATGGCGCTGGCGCGTTTGTTGCGCGGCACCAGGCTGGCGGCAACGACCGAGCCGATGCCGAAGAAGGCGCCATGGCCGAACGCGGTGAAAACGCGCGCGGCCATCAGCGTCCAGTAGTTGGGCGAGATGGCGCAAAACAGATTGCCGACGACGAACAGCACGGCCAGCCCGACCAGCACCGGCTTGCGCGGCAAATGCGCAGTGGCCATGGCGATGATCGGGGCGCCGAAGACGACGCCCAGCGCATATCCTGTGACCAGCAGGCCCGCAGATGGGATCGACACGCCGAGGTCGGCGGCGACCTCGGGCAGCAAGCCCATGATAACGAATTCGGTGGTGCCGATGCAGAAGGACGCAATGGCAAGCGCAAGGATCGGCAAGGGCATGGGGCGTCCAGACTGAATCGGTTCAAATTGAGACTGCGCGAGGAGCTATCCCGCGCGCAACACACATTGCTGCAACGCAGCAATGCAGAAACCGTAGATCAATGGAAAACGGGGCACTCAAGCGCCCGTTCTGCTGATCATCCGTCGAGGAAGAACAAATCTTCCAGGATCATGGCGCCTTCGGCAAGGCATAAGCGACGATGTAGTCGCCGCGATCGGGTGACTGGCGCGCCCCTCCGGCCGAGACGACGACGAACTGACGACCGCTTTCGGGCGAAGTGTAGGTGATCGGCGTCGCCTGCGCGCCGACCGGCAGGCGGCCCTTCCACAGCTCCTCGCCGGTGGCGACGTCGATGGCGCGCAGATAGTAGTCCTGCGTGCCGGCATAGAAGACGAGACCGCCCGCCGTTGTCACCGGACCGCCGAGCGACGGCATGCCGACCGGGATCTGCAGGCCGGTCTTCATGCCAAGTGGGCCTGTATCCTGCAGCGTGCCGGCCGGAACCTGCCAGACGAGCTGGCGCGACTTCAGGTCGATGGCGCTGATCGTGCCATAGGGCGGCTGATGGCAGGGCACGCCCAAAGGCGACATGAAGCCGTTCTTGAGCGCACCATAGGGCGTGCCGAGCTGGGTGCCGAGACCATCATGCGCCGCCGAGGGTCCGTAATTGTCGGCCTCGGCGCGCGGCAGCAGGACTACGAATTGCGGCATGCGGATGTCGTTGACGACCAGGTAGCCATTGGCCTCGTCGATCGAGGCGCTGCCCCAGTTCATGCCGCCATAATAGCCGGGAAATTGCAGCGAGCGCGTCAAGCCGGGAGGTGTGAATTCGCCCTCGTAGCGCAGCTTCTTGAAGCCGATACGGCAAAAGAGCTGGTCGAGCGGGGTGGCACCCCACATGCTTGCCTCGGTGAACGGCTTGTCGCCGATCGAAGACATGCCGGCCGAATAGGGCTGGGTCGGCGACAGGAAGTCCTCCTTGGCACCGCCGTCCTGCGGCACCGGCTTTTCCTGCACCTCGGCGATCGGCTTGCCGTCGCGGCGGTCGAGCATGAAGATCTGGCCGCGCTTGGTCACCTGGATCAGCGCCGGCACCTTGCCGCCCTTGCCGTCCGGCACATCATAGAGCGCCGGCTGCGAGGGAAGGTCGTAGTCCCAGAGGTCGTGATGCACGGTCTGGAACTTCCAGCGCTCGCGGCCCGTGGCGATGTCGAGCGCCACGACCGAAGCGGTGTAGTCTTCCGCCGCCTTGCTGCGTTCGGCGCCGAAGAAGTCGGGCGTGGCGTTGCCGGTCGGCAGATAGACGAGACCGAGCGCGTCGTCATAGCTCGGCGTCGACCAGACGTTGGGCGTGCCGCGCGTATAGCTCTCGGGCGGCAGCTTGGTGATATCAGGATTGCCGAGATCCCATGCCCACATCAACTCGCCTGTCTTGGCGCTGAACGCACGAACGGCGCCGGAAGGCTCGCCAGTCTCGACATTGTCCCAGACCCAGCCGCCGATCATGATGAGATCGCGCATGACGGTCGGAGCCGAGGTCTGGAAATAGAAGCCGGGCTTGACCTCGCCCATGCCTTGCTTGAGGTCGACGGTGCCGCCCTGACCGAAATCCGGGCAGGGCTGGCCGGTCTTGGCGTCGATCTCGATCAGCCGCGCGTCGATGGTGGTCATGACGATGCGTCCGGCGCAGGCAGCCGCGTTGACACCAGCCGCTGGCGCGGTGGCGTCGGCCGTGGGCTCGTAGTAGCTGACGCCACGGCAGCGCTGCCACAGCGGCGCCGAGGCTTTCGGGTCGAACTTCCAGCGCGGCTCGCCGGTCTCGGCGTTGAGCGCGTTGATGACATTTGTCGACGAGCAGGTGTAGACCGTGTCGCCGACCTGCAGCGGCGTGTTCTGGTCCTCGGCGCCCTTGACCGGGACATCACCGGTGCGGAAGGTCCAGGCGACCTTCAAATCCTTGACATTGTCCCTGGTGATCTGGTCGATCGGCGCATAGCGCGTGCCGGCCGGCGTGCGGCCATAGTGGCGCCAGTCGGTGCTGGAGGCTGCCGCGGCCGGCGTCGGCGCTTCGGTTGCGGCGACCGTGTTGCGGATCACGCCATGCGGCTGGAAGGCATAGGCGGCGGTGGCGATCAGGCCGATCACGAGAACACCGGCAAGGGCGAAGGGGCCCCGCTTGCCACTGCGCGATGACGGGAACAGCGGCGCCAGCAGAAGAGCGATCACGGTGAGCACAGCCGGGGCCACCAGTCTCGGCACCAGCGGCCAGAAATTGAGGCCGGCCTCCCAGAGCGCCCATGGAACCGTGGCGACGAAAATGAGAATGTACAGCCAGAAACCCGCGCGCCGACGCAAGGCAAAGAGGAAGCCGGAAACGATGATGCCGGCACCGGCGAGCGCGTAATACCAGGAGCCGCCGAGGCCGATAAGCTGGACGCCGCCATAGAGCAGCGGCAGGCCTATGACCATCAGCACCAGGCCGAAAAGAACGAGCAGCCAGACGCCGCCGGATGTGTTGGTATCTTGGTCTGACATGTCGATCCTCACGCGGGTCTCGCGGTCGCGGCGGCCAAGAAAAGGCCGAGGGCGATCAATGGAGGCCGGCTTCCGGTTTCGGCGACGGGGGCTTCGCCAGGGAAAATAATTTATCGCAACCTAATAGATAGCATGTTATCTTTTCCGCTATGCCCAAGCAAGACCCGGATCGAGCCAGGTTTGGCCAACTCGTTATATCAGTCGCCAGGCTGTGGCGGCGCGCGGCCGACAAGGCGCTCGACGATTGCGGCCTGTCGCATGCCACCGCCATGCCGTTGGTGATGCTGTCGCGGCTCGGCGACAATCTCCGCCAGGGCGTGCTTGCCGATCATCTCGGCTTCGAGGGGCCGTCGCTGGTCCGCATCGTCGATCTGCTGGTCGAGGAAGGGCTGATGACGCGCGCCGAGGACACCATCGACAGGCGGGCGAAGATCCTGTCGCTGACCAATGACGGCAGAAAGCGCGTGACCGAGATCGAGCGCCTTCTGTCGGTGCTGCGGACCGATCTGCTCAAGGACGTTGGCGAGAGCGAATTGAAAGGGGCCGTACTTTTGCTGAGCCGGCTGGAGACGAAATTGACCGGGCTCGGTTGATCGGGGCCGGAAGGCGGGTCTCAAGCCAGCGGCTTCAGTTCCTGAGCAATGGTGGGCAACAGTTCCGAGACATTCGGGTGAATATGCACGGCACGCGCGAGCGTGTCGACGGGCGCCTTGGCGTACATCAGGTCGAGCACGCAATGGATAACCTCGTCGCCGCCGGGTCCGAGCACCGAGCAGCCGAGGATCTCCCTCGTGTCTGCGTCGACCAGGATCTTCATGAAACCCTGCGTCTCGCCCTTTTCGATAGCGCGGCCGACGCGGGTCATCGGCCGCTGGCCGACCAGCGCGCGACGGCCGGATTTCTTCACCGCGGCCTCGGTCATGCCGCAGCGGCCGAGCGGTGGGTCGATGTAGAGCGCATAGGCTTCGATGCGATCACTGACCTTGCGCGGATCATTGTCCAGCAGGTTGGCGGCGACGATCTCGTAGTCGTTGTAGGAGGTGTGGGTGAAGGCGCCCCTGCCGTTGCAGTCGCCCATCGCCCAGATGCCGGGCACGCTGCTGCGCAACTGGTCGTCTACAGAGACGAAGCCGCGCTTGTCGACCTCCACGCCAGCCCTCTCCAGGCCGAGGTCATCGGTGTTGGGCGTCCGCCCCAGAGCCAGCAGCACGTGAGAGCCGACCACCGGCGGTTTGCCGGCGGAGAAGGTCACGGCAATGTCCTGGCCTTGTCTGGCGAAAGCGATGTCGTCGGCGCCGAGATGGACCGCGATGCCTTCGTTTTCGAGGATCGACAGGATGGCGGCAGAGACGTCCTCGTCCTCGCGGCCGGTCAGGCGTGGGCTCTTTTCGATGACTGTGACCTCCGAGCCGAAGCGGCGGAACATCTGTGCGAATTCGAGCGAGATGTAACTGCCACCGACGACGATGAGATGGCGCGGCAGCACGTCGAGATTCATCATCGAGGAATTGGTCAGATAGTCGATGTCGTGGATGCCGGGCAGGTCTGGGACCGAGGCGCGGCCGCCGGTGTTGAGGAAGATATTTTCGGCGGTCAGCAGATCGTCGCCGACGCGCACCGTGTTGGCGGATTCGAAACGCGCATGGCCGCGATAGAGGGTGCATTTGTCCATGTCGGCAATCCAGGTCTCGAGATTGGTGCGAGCGTCGATCGTCACCTTGTCCTTGCGCGCCTTGATCCTGGCATAGTCGACGCCGACGGGGCCACTGAGCGTCACGCCGTAGTCGGCGGCGCGGCGCGCCAGATGCGCGGCATAGGCGCTGGCGACCATGGTCTTGGTCGGCATGCAGCCGGTGTTGACGCAAGTGCCGCCGACCAGCTTGCGCTCGATCAGCGCCACGCTCCTGCCGGCGGCCGTCAGCCGGCCGGCCAGCGGAGGGCCAGCCTGTCCGGCACCGATGATGATGGCGTCGAAGGTTTTCGTCGTCATGCCACCGCCGCTACGATCAGCAGACCGCCGATGATTGCCACCGCGTCCTCGATGAAGGCGGCGGGCTGATCCTTGCCGAAGGCGGCTGCCAGCCGGCCGCGTACTTCGGCGCCGCCCAGCGTGCCGATAACAGCGCCGATGGCGCCGGCGATCAGGCCGCCGATGGTGGCGCCACCGGTGGCGCCGATCACCGCGCCGGTGAAGGCGCCCATGACGATGCGGGCGCCGAACTGCTGCGGTACCTTGCGGCTCGGCGTCGACGGCAGTTGGTCGGTGACCAGTTCGACGATGCACAGGATGGTGAAGATGCCGACAGCCGCCCAGTGGCTCATGAAACTCGCCCAGGTGCCGGCCACCGGCAGCCAGCCGAGATACGCACCCCAGGCCACGGCGGCCGGCGCGGTCATGGCGCGAAGACCGGCAATGACGCCGATCAGAAGTGCGAGAATGTAGAGCATGGTCGATCCCCCTCGATCACCGGGCCAGGACGGCCTTGAGACGCAGGCTACCATAGGTCCAATATTTGACCAGTACTTGCATCGGCGCTTTTCTGTTGGCTGCACTTGTGCTTTGCAAGGACGTGAATTGGAGACCGCGTCATGGCTAAGAGCGAGCGCGTGAAGATGGCGGCCGGCGAATGGTACACCTGCCTCGATAACGAGCTGGAGTCCTTGCGTGTGGTAGCGCGTGACGCGGTGTTCGAGCATAACTCGCTGCCGCCGCGGCAGCGCGGCAATCTCGGGCCGGGCTTGAGAGCTTTGCTCGGCAACGCCGGCGAGGGCGCCCGCATCGAGGCACCGTTTCACTGCGCCTATGGTTTCAACATCTTTCTCGGCGACGGCGTCTTCCTTAATGCCGGCTGCACCATCCTCGACACAGCGAGTGTGCGCATCGGCAAGGGAACGCTGCTCGGCCCCAATGTTCAGATCTACTGCGCCGAGCACCATAGGGAGCCCGCTGGGCGGCAAGCTGGACTGGAGATCGCCAAGCCGGTCGAGATCGGCGCCAATGCGTGGATCGGCGGCTCAGCCGTCATCCTTGGCGGCGTCAGCATAGGTGAAGGTGCCATCGTCGGCGCCGGCGCGGTGGTGACACGCGACGTGGCTGCGAACACCACGGTGGTCGGCAATCCGGCACATCAGGTCAAGCGGGACTGAACAGATCAGGACGACAGGACGTACGCCATGCGCTCGTCCTGACCGGCTCGCCTGGAGAATTCGCGCCGATATTGCGCCGGCGATGTCCTGAGCCTTGCGGCGAAATGCTGGCGCAGCGAGGTGGCGCTGCCGAAGCCGGCTTCGAACGCCACCATGTCCGTCGATTTCTCCGTTGCCTCCAGCAACCGTTGAGCCAGTTCTATCCGCTGGCTGGTCAGCCAATCGCCGAAACTGGTGCCGATCGATTTTTGGAAGCGGCGGGTAAAGGTGCGCCGGGTCAGGCCGGCGGCCTCGGCGACGCTGTCGAGGCTATGCGTCTCTCCGAGCGCCGCGCGAACCGCGTCGAGGGCTTGGGTGAACCGGTCGGCGTCCGCGCTTCTTGCCACCGGATGCTCGATGAATTGCGCCTGCCCGCCCTGCCGATGCGGAGAAAGGACGATCTGGCGTGCGAGCCGCAGTGCGGCTTCCGCGCCGTAGCGGGCGCGCACGATGTGAAGACAGCAGTCCAGACCGGCGGCGACGCCGGCCGAGGTCACTATGTCGCCATTGTCGACATAGAGCACCGAGGCATCGACGGCGACGTCGGGATGGAGTTTCTGCAATTGTTCGGAATAGGCCCAGTGCGTCGCGGCACGACGGCCCGAAAGCAGTCCGGCAGCGGCAATGGCGAAGGTTCCGAGGCACAGGCCGACGATCAGGGCGCCGCGTCGGTGCGCCCGGCGCAGCGCCTCCATCAGCAGCGGCGGTGCCGGCTCGCCGAGATGATGCCAGCTTGGGACGATGACGATGTCGGCGCCGTCGAGCCCTTCGAGCCCATGCGGCGCGGCAATTGTCAGTCCGGCCTCGGTGTGGATCGGGCCGGGCTTGACCGCGCAGATGCGGAAGTCGAAGCGCGGCAGGCCAAACGCCGTCCTGTCCTCTGCGAAGACCAGGCAGGGCACGGAAAGATGGAACGGGCTGATGCCGTCGAAGGCGAGGACGGCAATGATCGGGTCGGTCATGGGTGCTTCCGGCAGTTGAAAGCGGATTGTCCCAATTCTTTCGAATGATGTCAATCGGGCCACTTTCGGCAACCCAGCCACCCGCTTATTTTCGGCCCATCGCATTCAAGCCGGAAAGGAAAACACCATGTCTGACCCAGCCAACACCACGCCACGCCGGGCGCTGATCGTCGTCGATGTGCAGAACGACTATGATGGCGGCAGTCTTGCCATCCAGCATCCGCCGTTCCGCGACAGCGTCGTCCATGTGGCGCGGGCGATGGATGCAGCGACTGCTGCTGGCATCAAGGTGGTGGTCGTCAAGCAGATGGCGCCCGAGACATCGCCGATCTTCGCTAGGGGAAGCCATGGCGGCGAACTGCATCCCGAAATCGCCAAGCGTGAGCGCGACCATTATGTCGAAAAGAACCTGCCCTCCGCCTTCACCGGCACCGACCTCGAGGACTGGCTGCGCGCCAACGCCATCGATACGATCACGGTGGTCGGCTACATGACGCATAATTGCGACCTGTCGACCATCATCCACGCCGTGCATATGGGCTTTGCCGTCGAGTTCCTGTCGGATGCGACCGGCTCGGTGCCTTACGCCAACAGCGCCGGCTACGCCTCGGCCGAGGAGATCCACCGCGTGGTCACGATCATCCTGCAGTCGCGCTTCGCCGCCGTGCTCAAGACCGCCGAATGGGTCGAGTGCCTGAAGACCGGCGCGCTGCCGGAACGCGACACCATCTTCGGCTCCAACCAGCGGGCGCTGTCGCGCAGCGCTGCTTAGGTTATCCGAAAACAGAAGGGCGCCGCATCGCTGCGGCGCCCTTTGCGGTTTGAACTGAAGGATTTTAGAACAGGCCTTCGATCTGGCCCATCTCGTTGAGGAAGATCTTTTCCGAGGACGGCGCCTTGGGCAGGCCGGGCATGGTCATGACCTCGCCGCAGATGATGACGACGAAGCCGGCACCGGCCGACAGCCTGACCTCGCGCACCGGCACCGTGTGGCCGGTCGGCGCGCCGCGCAGGTTCGGGTCGGTCGAGAACGAGTACTGCGTCTTGGCCATGCACACCGGCAAGTGGCCGTATCCGGCGTCTTCCCAGGCCTTGAGCTGGTCGCGCACCGACTTGTCGGCGATCGCTTCCGAGCCGCGATAGATGCGCTGGACGATGGTGTTGATCTTCTCGAACAGCGGCATGGCATCGGGATAGAGCGGCGCGAACTGCGAAGCACCGGATTCGGCCAGTGCCACCACCTTGTTGGCGAGATCCTCGATGCCGGCCGAGCCGTGCGCCCAGTGCTTGCACAGGATCGCCTCTTCGCCCATCGAGGCGACATAGTCCTTCATCGCCTGGATCTCGGCGTCGGTGTCGGAGTAGAAGTGGTTGATGGCAACCACCGCCGGCACGCCGAACTGGCGGATGTTCTCGATGTGGCGGCCGAGATTGGCGCAGCCCTTCTTCACCGCTTCGACGTTTTCCTTGCCGAGGTCTTCCTTCTTGACGCCGCCATTCATTTTCATGGCGCGCACGGTGGCGACAATGACGGCCGCCGCCGGCTTGAGGCCCGCCTTGCGGCACTTGATGTCGAAGAACTTTTCAGCACCGAGGTCAGCGCCGAAGCCGGCTTCGGTGACGACGTAGTCGGCGAGCTTGAGCGCCGTCGTGGTGGCGACGACCGAGTTGCAGCCATGCGCGATGTTGGCGAACGGGCCGCCATGCACGAAGGCCGGGTTGTTCTCCAGCGTCTGCACCAGGTTCGGCTGCATGGCGTCCTTCAACAGCACGGCCATGGCGCCGTCGGCCTTGAGGTCGCGGGCATAGACCGGCGACTTGTCGCGGCGATAGGCGACGATGATGTCGCCGAGGCGCTTTTCGAGGTCCTTCAGGTCGGTCGACAGGCACAGGATGGCCATGACTTCCGAGGCGACGGTGATATCGAAACCGCCCTCGCGCGGGAATCCGTTGGCGACGCCGCCGAGCGAGCAGATGATTTCGCGCAGCGCGCGGTCGTTCATGTCCATGACGCGGCGCCAGACGACGCGGCGGGTGTCGATGCCGAGCTCATTGCCCCAGTAGATGTGGTTGTCGATCAGCGCCGAAAGCAGGTTGTGCGCCGTGGTGATGGCATGGAAGTCGCCGGTGAAGTGGAGGTTCATGTCCTCCATCGGCACGACTTGCGCATAGCCGCCGCCGGCGGCACCGCCCTTGACGCCGAAGTTCGGGCCCAGCGAGGCCTCGCGGATGCAGATGATCGCCTTCTTGCCGATGCGGTTCAGGCCGTCGCCGAGACCGACCGTGGTCGTGGTCTTGCCTTCGCCGGCCGGCGTCGGGTTGATGGCGGTGACGAGGATCAGCTTACCGTCCTTGTTGCCCTTCACCGATTTGATGAATTCAGCTGAGATCTTGGCCTTGTCGTGGCCATAGGGCAGCAAATGTTCGGTCGGGATACCGATCTTCTGGCCGATCTCCTGGATCTGCTTTTTCCTGGCGCCGCGCGCGATCTCGATGTCGGACTTCACTTCGGCCATGACGGCTTTCCTCTGGATTGGACGATGGAGGGGACGGGTTGATCTTACTCGCAGGCAGGTTGGACCCGGGCGCGGGCATGTTCTAACCCTGTCGCTGCCGCGGCGTCAACTTTCATGCAACTATGTTTCCTATAGAGAAAATTCCTCTGCGGACCGGCCGACCTGTCATCGGTTCTTCCTGGCTCCGTTGCCGCGCCGTATAGAAGCCAGAGGACACGCCGCGCCGCCGTCTCAAAACAGCCGCACAATGCACGGAATGCGACAGAGGCGACGGCGCAAATTCGCCATCGCCTGGTCCCTAATGGAACAGCGCTACTGCGTCAGAACGTTGCTGATTTCGACCATGTTGGAGCGCACCCTGAGCACATAGAAGCCCATCGTCGTCAGATGCGTCGGCAACAGCCAGCCATCCTCGCGGCCATTGGCGATGATGAAAGGCTGGATCTTCAGCGCCGAAACGAACTGCGAGTCCATTGTGTCCCATAGGTTCTGCAGATGCTTTTCCTTGATGACGTCCTCGAAGTCGGCCTGGGCGCCCTTCATCAGGCCGTAATAGCCATAGAGCTGGCCATAGGCGAACCAGTAGCGGTCGTCGGCGCGGAAGTCGAACCAGCCATTGTTGTGGTTCTCGGCGCGTTCCTTGAGGATCGCCGAGGTCGAGCCGATGTCGGACGAGATGCGGTCGATATACTGTTTCAGATTGTCGGCGCGGGCGTCGAATGTCGCCTGGCAGGTAGCAAGGCGAGCGTTGAAGGAACGCAGCATGCGCACAGCGTCGCGATAGTAGCTCGGTGTCGGCGTCTTGGGGCCGAACGGGTTCAGGCCGAAATACCAGGTCTCCTCGTCGAACTGCAGGTTGCCGCGGGCATTCTGCAGATCGCTGTCGATCTGCGAGGTGGTGCGGACGCGGCCGAGATTGTCAGCGAGTTCGGTCGCGGTGCGCCGCACCGCCTGGTTGATGCCGCGCTGGAAGGAGGCCTTGTTGTCCATCCACGGCGTGTTGTCCCAGTCGATGCCGAACAGGCCAAGCTTGTAGAGGATCATCGACGAGATCCAGGCATTCTGGTTGACGTTGAAGTCGGTCAGGTCGGCGGTGATCTGGGCAATGCCGGAGTTGCCGCAGGTCTTGGCGGTGTCGGTGCCGGCGCCGGCGGAGACCTGTTCGCCGGCGGAGACATTGCGCTTCTCGAACGTGTAGGTGTCGGGATAGTTCGGGTTGAAATTGTTCCACCATTGGGTGGCGTAGAAGAAATTGGCGTAGAGGCCGATCAGCACCAGCAGGGCGAGGCCGACCGCCGCCTTGAGGATCCAGCCGCGCTGCGTGTACCAGCGCCCGGCCCACAGGAACGGCCACAGGATGACGCCGATCAACAGGCCGATGCCGCGGCCAATCCACTGGAAAATGCGGGTGAAGAAATTCACGATCGGATCGAGCATGGCTGTGTCACCCCCTCAGTCAGTCAGGCCGTAGAGGCGTGTGCGAAACGCCACCTTGTCCTTCAAATATGTGGTTTTGAGAACGTCCACAACATGCGATCGCCAGGCGTCGCTGAAGCCGTCATAGTCCTTGAAGAAGCCCTGCTTGTTGAAGACGTAGCGCGAGACGAAGTCCGACGGCACGAAATCCGAGATCAGCCGGTTGGTCAGCCAGGCGTCGGGATGGTCAGGCTTGGCGCGGATCACCAGGAAGCGCTGCTGCGGGAAGACATCCTCGATCTTGAGGTGGCCAAGTTGGGCGATCTCGCGCTTGGCGGCGTTGAGGAAGGGGAAATTGCCGTCCTTGGTGATCAGGTCGGCATGGCTCTGGATCCAGGTCTGCAGCCAGACCTTGTCGACATCGGTCAAATTGCGGTTCGGCTCGGCATCGCGGATCAGCGCGCGCACCACCATCTCGGCGCGGTGCTCAAGATAGCCCGAGGCTTCGACCCAGGAGGCACGCGGCAGCTCGATGCGGCCGGTGGTGGCGAGGAACTTGAACACCTTGTCGGCGTCGTTGATCGAGAGATAGCTGACCTGCCACGGCCGCGAGCGGCGGAAGCCGGGTGCGGCCGGATCGCTGATCACCGTCGTCATATCCGGGTCGACGAAGACGTAAAGGCCACCGAAATGGCTGGTCCAGTAGGCGTTGTGGCGGAAGATCACCTGGTCCGGCACCAGCGCGTTCTCGCGGATGTCGCCGCAGATCTTGGCGAGCTCGACCATGCGGGTCAGCATGGCGTTGTCGCGCCAGGCGTCGGGCTCCTGCTTCAGCCGGTCGACGAGTTTGCCGAGTTCGGCGGCCTTGCCCAGCACATCCTCGGCCGACAGCACCTTGAATTCGACCTGGCTGATCGACAGCAAATCCTCGATGTCGTTGACCTTCGGAATGGAATCCTCGATCTCGCCGTAGATCACGTCCTTGATGGTCAGCGCGTCGATGGCGCGCTGGTTCTTGGACATAAACTCGAACATCAGCTGCGAGGTGTTGGAGAAGGCGGTGTGCACCACCGGCAGGTCGATCTGCGACGGCGTCAGGATGATAAAACGGCGGTTGACCTCGTTAGGATCGAGATAATCATAGTCGCCGCATTCCTCGGCCACTTCGGGCGAGAAGCCGGTGCGGTCGATCTGGAAGCTTTTAAGCTTCGTCGGCTTCAACCCGAACGCGGCCAGCGCCTTGTTGTAGCGCTGGATGAGATGCGGCTCGTCGACCGTCAGCAGCCGACCATAGATCAGCTCATTGTCGCGCAGCAGGTCGGGTTTCTTGGCGGCGGTCATTGTTCCTTCTCCCTGTTCATGGGAGGTCACAAGGACGCCGCCCGAATGGCGAACGAGAGGGGGCGAAAGCGTCCAATTCGGTCATTCACTAGCTCGATGATCTAAACTATCTGTAGTGACTTCATGAGCCCGCGGTGGACCACAATCATCTCTTTAAAATTCAACTCAGAGTTTGGACTCTGGTATTTGAATATGTGTATGCCAACTCTAACGACATTTCCAATCACTGAAAAATAAAAAAGTGTCCTCAGAATAAAATCAGGGTCTGATATTTTAACCGATCCAGTCTTAACCCTCTCAAGATACTCGCTGCGAAACTCAGATATACTAAGTATCCACTTTCTTGTCTGCGAAAATATAGATAGAACATTATCTATATCCGGAATAAGGCCATGCATCTCGTCTATGAGTTCTTTTCGTAGGTAACCCGAGTACGCTTTGTCGGCCGCTTTGACAGTTGAGGGTGCTATCTCTCCGCTACCCATTCTAAGTTGGATATCCGCACACTCTTTCAAATAGTTAATGTAATCGCGCGGCCGTCCCTGTGTGCTCATAGTTATATAACGAAAGGAATCAATCTCCTTCTTTCCCTTCGAATACGTCATAGGTGACTTTGAGAAGAGAGAGTACCAAATTTTGTCGAAGTCGTCTTCATCCACCGCCAAAACCTTCGAAAGACGATAGGCCAGCAACCTACGAATTTCCGTATCGTTCCACTCCAAGATATTTTCCAGATCCCGCCACTTGTTCTTATCGGCGTCCTTTACCAGGTCGTATATGTCATCTCGTAAAAATATAACTGGGAAAAGCGCTTTGCCTTTTGCCGTTACTGACGACCTCACGTCCTGAACAGCCTTAAATAGGCTGGTCAGCAAGTCCATATAGTTGCTCTTTGAGAAGCTTGCAAAAATGTCCTTATAGTCTTCATCGAGCTCATCGAACAAAACCAATATCTTTTGATTTGGCATATGCTTAATAACAAATGCCTCGAGATTCTCCACTTTTTCTTGAAGGGTTGCTTTCCTTTTATTCTTTAACCAGTTAGTGACGCTTATGCCGGTGCCGAGCACGTTTATTCCAAAGTCTCCTGCAATCCAGCTGCCTACGATTGTTCCAAGATTGTCGCTATCTGGCGATGGAAAAGCCTTATCTATTGTTCTTTTTATCAATGGATCGGTATATTGACTCCTCGCAATCGATTTGCACGCTGCCGAATATATTATCAGTTTCCAAATGGTTATATATTGATTCGGCTTTGTATAATTGGCGTTTTCCTGCGAGTAAAGTTCGTTGAATGGGAAATTCTTAAAAGATAACTTCGACACCAAGTTGGACCGTATGCCGTCGTGATCGGATAAATACTGAACTAGGGCGGTTTTTCCTGTTCCCTTTCGGCCGATTACATAGGCGGTTTCACCGTCAATTATACTTTTGAGTTCTGGAACCGTAAAAAAGTAACGCTTCAGGTCATCAAGCCGCGCTTCCAACTTCCAGCGAGAAATTTCATTGAGCGCCCTTTTTCTTGCTTCGTCTGAAAGCTCGATGACGGGACCGGTATAGGGTTCTATCTTCTTTCTAGGTGCGTCACGCGTGTCGTGCTTCGTTTCCGCAGGGGGCGCGTCCTTAGCATTCGTGGCTTGCGGTTTCCCATTGATTTCTTGAATTTCAAAGGACAGACGCGCCCCCTTCTGAAGGCCTTCCCACGGACCGTGGTACTGAGACGAATGCAAAAAATATCGTTGCAGAGAGCCCTCGGCTTTGATGAAGCCGAAGTTCTTGCCGTCAGGCAATGTGTCAATCCATCCGAATATCATAGCCATTCAATCCTGAATTCTCGGGCTTCTCACTATAACCTTTCGCCCGCGTCACTGGCGAGAAAGATGCAGTTAGTCCGTAGGCCGTGAACGGGGAGAAGGAACGTCACGCATTCCACAACCCCTTCTTCTTCATCTCCTCCATCTCGCGCACGGCCCGTTCGCGCAGGCGCGCGTCGCGCAGCAGCTTTTGCACGGCGGAGTCGTCGGACTTGTCGGAATAGCGGAACTCCGAGTCGGCGTAGCGGTTGATCTCCTGCATGACCATGTCCATCGAGAAGGGGCCGCGCAGTTCCTCGATCATCGCTTTCTTCTCGTCGTAGCCCTTGTGCATGAAGACTTCCGGCTTCTCGAACCAGTCGTCGGGAAGTTCGATGTCCATGGCGCGCATCTTGATGGCGTCGGTGACGTTCTTGATGGCGCGGCCGGTGAAGCGCGGCTCGGCATCCTTGATCAGGTGCAGATAGGTGCCGATATCGGCCATCGATTTCGGCGCGCCGTTCTCTTTCATGTAGCGTTCGTAGACCTTCATCAGCCCGTCTTCTTGCGGCTTCTCGTGCTCCTCATAGGCCTCGGTCACGGCACGCTGGATTTCCTGCGCGGCGTAGAGATCGTGGTCGCCGAGCGGGATCTTGTGGTTCTTGCCGGCGAGCAGCACGAAGATGTCGATGTAGTCGTCGCGGCTCTGCGGCCCGTCGACCAGCCAGCGGGCGCCGGCGCGCTGGCGCAGCGCGTCGTCGACATTTTCGGGATAGTTGGAGAACATGCCGAACGAACAGTTGCCGCGCACCACGGTGGCGGCGCCGGCGAAGGCGTCCATCAAAACGCCGGTTATTTCCTGCTGGCCTGCCGAGGCGCGGTCGTCGGAGCGGCGCGCCGCCACCTGGTCGATGTCGTCGATGGTGCCGAAGCCGATGACGCGCGGGTTCAGCACATTGTTGATGAACTGGCGGCAGTTCTGGCCCGACTTGCCCTGGTAGGATGAGATCTGGTCGACGCCGAAATTCTCATAGGCGAAGGGATAGCCGGCGACTTGGCAGTAGCCGTTGACGAGGCCGGCGATCATCTGGATCAGCGTCGTCTTGCCGGTGCCGGGGGCGCCGTCGCCGATGAAGGTGAACAGGAAGCCGCCGAGCTCGACGAACGGGTTCATCTCGCGCTCGAAATCATAGGCCATCAGCATCTTGGCGAGCTTGACCGACTGGTACTTGGCGATGTGGTTGCCGACGACCTCTTCCGGCTTCTTGAAGGTCATCACCAGCGGCTTGGAGCGCTTGCCCGTCGCGACGTCGAAACCATCGAGGGTGAAGTCATCGGCATCGATACGGATATGCGCGTTCTCGAACGGGCCGATGCCGTCGAAGCGGCCCTTGCGGGCCAGCAGCCCGTCGATGGCGACGCGGGCAAAGGCACGCGCTCTGGTCATCAAATCGGCGTCGTCGGATGATCCCGAGATCGCTTTGTCGAGGCCGGCCAGGATCGACTTCACCGCATCCTGCGGCGTGTCGAACAGGAAGTCCGGTTCGGGACTGTCGTTGGGCGCCTCGCCGTCGCTGTCGATCAGCTGGAACAGGTAGGAGGCGAGGCTGAAGGCCGAAATGTAAGCCGAGGCCGACAGAAGCTTCTTGAAGGTAGACGCCTCGTCGCCTTCGAGCGGCGCGCGGGTGTTCTTGGCCTGCAGACTTTCAAGGTCCGAGCCCTCGGCAAAGACGTCCGATATTGCCAGCGCGATCGCCGTGCCGCGCCGGGCGCGAAACAGGAGCGTGTGCTGCGGGATGGTCAGCAGCTGATCATCGGGATGAACGGCGCCGACGGTCTTCGACAGCTCGACCTCGCGCGTGCGGCGCACCGAACCGACCGAGACGGTCGAGACGAAGCGGCGGTTGGTGCCGGCAAGTGCTGTGCCGGACTCGCGTGACGGGTCCTCCAGCACGACGACACGGGTGATGAAGCTCTGCGCGGTGGCGCGGTGCTTCTCGATGGCGGCTTCCGGGATGGTGGTCAGGCCGGTGTCCATGAAGGGTGCTCCGTGGTGTGACGGTCAGACATCTGAGATGACCTGTCCGTTGGACAGGATGTGGACCTTGTAGCCGGCAAAGATCTTCTGCGCCTCGCCGGCGGCGTAGAGCGCCTGGTAGGCCTCGTGCGGGATCAGCGCATGGTTTTCGTAGCTCGACACGCCTTGGCGCGCGGCTTCCAGATCGTCGGTATTGATGAAGTATTCCTGGGTCGTCTTCTCGCTGGAGAACAGGCCCTTGCGGCCGGGTTTCTCGCTCTTGGAATAGACCTCCTGGATCGTCCAGGTCAAAAGCCAGGCATTTTCGGGCTTGCGCACCTTGGCCAAAACCTCGGTCACCGTCGAATTGTTGTCGGTGATGCCAGCCGAATAGAACGGGCCGAGCACAACGCGGCGCAGCTGCTTGGGGTGCAGCGGCTCGAAATCCTTGTCGAGATTGACCGCGATGGTCGCCGGCGAGAGCGTGTAGGCGGAGTTCTTCTCGGTGAAATCGTCGAAACGGTGGGCAAGCTCGGGATTGAGCAGGCCATCGACCGGCAGCGGAATGTCAATCGTCTCGTTCAGCTTGCCGTTTCTATCGACAAGCTGGCGAATCATCGTTTCGGACGAATCCTCCACCGTCACCATGTAGACTAGCGGCAGGTTGGCGCTGCCGTCGAACGTCGCCCAGTGGACGAGATAATAAGGCCGCCCCGTCTTCGGATTTACCGAGACCTTGGCCGTTTGCGCCAGCGTGAACGGGCCGAACGTGTTCTCGCTTTTCACGTCCTCGAGATAAAGCCGCTCGGCTATCGACTTCTGCAGCGCTGCGGGGAATTCCTTGTGGCGCAGGATGAAGTCGGCCATTTCCTCGCGCAACTCGCCGGCGAGCGGAATGTTGGCAAGCCGCGCGTCGGCCTGGCGTCGGTCGTTTTCCAGTTCGAGCAGGTTCTGGAACACCGGAAATCCGCTTTCGGCGCGCGAAATGCGGAATGTGTCCATGAAGCCGAGCCGGTTGCGCCAGCAGGAAAACGACTTGTCGAGCCTGGCGATGTGTTCGGCGACGATCTTGGCGACGATGCCATGCCGGTAGAGCGGCGAGCGATCGTCGCGCATGAACACTTCAAGGCCGCTGAGCGCGGCCGTGATGGCGGAAAAATACCGTGCCGCCGCTTCGTTTTCGGGGGTCATGCCTGGTCGCTCGCGGGCAGTGCTGTCACCCTTAAGACTGCACGTAGTTAGCCGAATTGTGCTTCTTCAGCACCTCGTCGAAGCGGCGGGCGAAGGCATCGTCGGCCAGCTTCTTGCGGCGCTGGATGTCGGCGGTGGCGACCATGTTCTTCTCGTGCATCTCAAGCAGGTCGCCGATGTGCTTTTGCGAAGCAGCCCCGATGCCGGCCATGGTTTCCTCGGCGGTGTTGTCGACCTGGCTGCCCAGCGTGTTGATCTTGTGGGCGACGTCCTGCTGGGCGGCGGTCTTCAGCGAATCTTCCAGCGCTTTGTAGAGCACGATGCGCTGCTCGGTATCGATGGTCAGCTTGTTGATCAGCGTCGATTGCGCGGCGATCTGGTTGTTGAGCGAATCGACGAAGGTCTGGAACATCGAGGTGTAACGCTCGAGCGTCTGGCTCTCGGCCAGCAGCTCCTGCTCCTTGGCCTGCTTTTCGTTGTATTCCGTCGCCAGCTTGGAGCGTTCGCCTTCGAGCTGCGTGCGGTCTTTCTGGCTGGTCGAAGCGGCGATCTTGTTTTCGATGTCGAGCAGCATCGGGTTGAGCTCCTCGATGCGCTTCTGCACGGCTTCGAGATTGGTCATGGTGGTCTTGCGGCGCTCGATAACCTGAGACAGGCTGGTTTCCGAGGTCTTGTAGCGTTGGTCGAGAACCTCTTTCTGCGCCTTCAATATGCCGACGATGGTGTCGGATTTGACCAGCAGTTCCTGCAGATTGCCGGCCAGCGACATGTTGCGAACGCGGTCGGTGCGCATGCGCTGCTTGCTCTGGCTGGAGAAGATGCCAATGAATTTTTCCCAGCCGGTGTAGTTCTTCATGCTCTCGAACTCGGCGCCGAAGACGTTGGTGGCGTCCTCCAGCCCGATGATCAGGTCGGCAATGTTGCCTTCCATCACCTTCTGCTGCTTCAGCACATCCTCGATGCGGGCGTTCTCGAGGTCGAAATTTGCGTCGCCGATCTTCTTGTCTGATGTGGCAAGCGTATCAAGCATGGTGCCGGATTGCTCGATCTTGGAGCGCATGTCCTGCACGACCTGCTTGGTCTTGGCAATTTCGGCGTCGAAATTCTGCAATGTCGCCATTGGGGCCTCCCGCTTCGGCATGACGTCGCTGGTCGCGAACAGCGGCGAATATATGTGGAGCATCAGGGGATTGAAAGACGTGAAGATAAGGGCGGCGTGAAAACAAAAAAATTCGTCAGGGTCTTGAAAACCAGTGAAGGCGTGGGCTTAGCGTGATTAGCTTGCCGACCAGCCATAGTTCAGCTGTCATTGAACTTTCATGCGGCAAGGCGAAGGCGCACGGATGCCTTTGTATTGGGCAAACCACCGAAGCAATCGCGGCCGCGATATGCGAGGAGAAAGCCGGCTTTACAGAGCTGACGAACAGCGGATCAGGGCTTGGGATCGGCCTTCAGATAGGCAATGACATTGGCGATGTCGTCGTCTTTGGCCAGGCCGGCAAACGCCATCTTGTTGCCGGGCACTTTCAGCTTGGGTGCCCTGAGATACTCGGTGAGATTGGCTTCATCCCAGACCAGGCCGGCGGCGCCGGCACTCTTCATCGCCTCGGAATAGCGGCCAAGAAAACTCTCGGCGCTGCCGGCGGTGCGGCCAACGACGCCCAACAGATGCGGACCGACCTTGTCGCGGTCGGTGGCTGCTTCATGGCAGGCCATGCACCGGTTGAAGGCCTTCTTGCCCAGGGCCGGGTCGCCGCCGGCATGGGCCACAAGCGAGCTGGCAAGGAGAAGGATGCTGGCGGACGAAGCGGCTCGAAACATGCTGCCCCCGGAGAGTTCTGGCTGGCGGCCTTATAGTGCCGAGGCTTTAACAAACGCTGCATCGCGGAAACAAACGCTGCATCGCGGCGGGATTGCGGAAGACAGGCCCGCGAGTCAGGCCTGTTGTGCCAGATCGCGGCGCAGGAAATCATTCAGCCGCTCGACCGCCTGGGTCGTCGACAGCGGGTTGCGAAGGATGCCGATTTCGAGGTCCGGCAGCACCGGAAGCCCTTCATTGCCGCCGACGATGCGCAGCGACGGTGGTCGTTGCGCAGGGCGAGGCCAGCCACCGCGAGCCCGGCCTGGACGACGGCGATCAGGCCAAGCAGAGAGGCGCTTGAATAGGTACAGCGATAGGAGCGGTCGGCATCGCCAAGCGCCTGCAGGACATTCATCCTGGCGGCGCAGCCCGGTTCGAACAAGGCGACCGGAAGCGGATCGGTCTCCCAGGCGACATGGTTTGATGAGGCGACCCAGACGAAGCGTTCCAGCCGGATCACCTCAAGCGGCTGCTCCGGCAAGCGGGTGATGATCGCCAGATCCAGCCGCCCCTCCGCCAGCGTCTTCACCAGCGCGGTCGACTGTTCGCAGATCAACTCCACCGTCACCAGGGGATGCTCCGCCGCGAAGCGTGAGAGCACGGGCGGCAGGAGGAAGGCGGCATAATCGTCGGGCACCCCCAAGCGGACGCTGCCTGTTTCCTTGGGCCGGGTGACACTTGCCCAGGCTTCATCCGACAGTTTCAGCAACCGGCGCGCATAGATCAGGAAATCCTCGCCGATCGCATTGGGAGTGACGGTTCTGGGACCACGCACCAGAAGCTGGTTGCCGACCATCTCCTCCAGCCGCTGCATCTGCATGCTGACCGCCGACTGGCTGCGGCCGACCCTGGGTGCTGCATTGGAAAGGCTGCCGCTCTCGACGACGGCGACAAAGGTTTTCAGCAGATTGAGATCGAGTGGCGCGGCCATGGTGCTATCAGTATATCGAATAGGTCATCACAAATCTATTCGCTTGTTTGAAGGTGGCGCCAGTGACCAGATGGTTGCTGGGATCGCTGGGAAACCACCACATGACGGACGCCTCGACAGCCCGCTTTCCGGCCGCGAGCCTTGCTCTGGCAATGATGATCGCCGGTACGGTCGGCGCCTTCGCCACGGAATCGGGGCTGCATCCCGTTGCCGTCGTCTTCTGGCGATGTGTGTTCGGCGCGATATTCCTTTTCTTATGGTGCCTGTTGCGCGGCTATCTGCCGGATCGGACGCTGTCGCCGTCTCGGCTTGCCCTTGCAGCACTTGCCGGCGTGTGCATGGTGCTGAGCTGGACGGCCTTCTTCGCCGGCTTCGCCATGACATCGATCGCCACGACGACGATTATCTACCATATCCAGCCGTTCTTCGTGGTCCTGATCGGTGTCGTCTTCCTCAAGGAGCGCATCTCGCTCGACCAACTGCTGTGGATGCTCGGTGCGTTTCTCGGCGTCGTGCTGGCCAGCGGCCTCGTCTTCGCGCACGGCCACGACGATGCCAACTGGGCGCCGGGCATTGCGCTGACGCTGGGCGGCGCAATGCTCTACGCCGTTACAACGATCCTCGCCAAGGGCCTTGGTCAGCAGCGCGCCGAAATTACGGTACTCTGCCAAACACTGGTTGGGGTCGTCATGCTCGCCCCGTTCGCCGGCATCGGCCAACATATTGCGCCTGCGTCATGGGGCTGGCTGCTCGGCATCGGCGTGCTGCACACTGGCATCGCCTACGTGTTGATGAATTCGGCCTTTCCGCGCCTGACGACACCGGTGATCGGCGTCATCACCTTCATCTATCCCGTCGTCGCCATCATCGTCGACTGGGCGATCTATGGGCATCCGCTCGGACCGGCGCAGGCTGCCGGCATGGCGCTGATTGCAGTGGCGACGCTGGGTGTGCGGCTGGGTTGGCGGTTTCCGAAGTGGCGTGTCTCGACCGTATGAGCCCGGTGCAATTCCAAGAAAAGCACATAGCGCTCCCCCTGGGAATTGCTCCAAAAACCAAGAGACAGAGTCAGCCCTTGATAAAGCCGATGAAGTCGTCGGGCGCGGCGCGGCCCATTTCTTCTTCCCAATGACGGCGGCAGAGCGAGACATAGACGTCCTTGCCGATCGCCACCTGCTCGCCCTGGCGCGCCACTTTGCCATCGGGGCCGAGGCGCACGACCATCGTCGCCTTGCGGCCGCAGCGGCAGATTGTACGCACTTCGCGCAAATCGTCGGCGATGGCCAGCAGCGCGCGCGAGCCGGAAAACAGCTTGCCCTGGAAATCGGTGCGCAGGCCGTAGCACATGACCGGGATATTCAGCCGGTCGGCGATGCGGGCGAGCTGCCAGACCTGCTCCTCCTCGAGGAACTGCGCCTCGTCGACGAAGACGCAATGCACTGACGTATGCGCGTGATGATCGGCGACGCGGGCGAACAGATCGTCGCCATCGCGGAACATCTCGGCTTCCGTCTCCAGGCCGATGCGCGACGAGATCACGCCGGTATCGCCCTTGCGGTAGTGGCCGGCGACGAACAGCATCGTGCCCATGCCGCGCTCGCGATAATTGTACGACGCCTGCAGCAGCATCGTCGTCTTGCCGGCATTCATCGTCGCGTAGTGGAAGTAAAGCTTGGCCATGCCGCTCTTTTAAGCCGACTTGGTGTCATGCGGGGAGGGGCCACCGGCGGCATTCCCCTGAAAAAGCCGCCTGTCCAGATAAAAGCTTCAGCCGTGTCGCTGATTGGCCAGCCCGCGCCGTTGATCGTGATTGTCTTAATGCTTGAAACCACACCAGAATGGTGTTTGGCTGACGAAACAAGGCGGGCATAGAAACCGTAGCTACGCTTCGCCAAAGAATCACAATGGGAGACTGTCTATGTCGCGTATGAACTCTTTCGTCGCCGGCCTCGGCCTGGCGGCTTTTTTGTCCACCAGCGCTGCCTTTGCCGGCGATCCGGCGAGCTGCAAGGCGGTGCGCCTTTCCGATGTCGGCTGGACCGACATCCAGGCGACGACCGGCATCGCCTCCGTGCTGCTGACCGCGCTCGGTTATGAGCCGCAGACGATCCAGCTGTCGGTGCCGGTGACCATGGCGTCGCTGAAGAACAAGGATCTCGACGTGTTCCTCGGCAACTGGATGCCGTCGATGACCAACGACATCAAGGACTATACCGCCGATGGCTCGGTTGAGACGATCAGCACCAACCTGACCGGCGCCGGCTACGGCATCGTCGTGCCGACCTATGTTGCTGACGCCGGCGTGAAATCGCTGACCGATATCGGCAAGTTCAAGGACAAGTTCAACGGCAAGATCTATGGCATCGAGGCCGGCAATGACGGCAACCGCATCATCCTCGACATGATCAAGAACCCGAAAGACAATCTCGAAGGCTTCGAGCTGGTCGAATCCTCGGAGGCCGGGATGCTGACGCAGGCCGAGCAGTCGATAAAGAGCAATGAGTGGATCGCCTTCCTCGGCTGGACGCCGCATCCGGTGATGGGCGCCATGAAGATCACCTATCTCGATGGCATGGGCGACAGCGGCTTCGGCGCCGCCACTGTCCATACCAATGTGCGCAAGGGCTACACCACCGAGTGCCCGAATGCCGGCAAGTTCATCGCCAACCTGAAGTTCAATCTCGACATGGAAGGCGAGATAATGGACGCGATCCTCAAGGGCGCCGACGCCAATACGGCTGCGACCGACTGGCTCAAGAAGCATCCGGACGCGGTTGCTCCGTGGATTGCCGGCGTGACCACGTTCGATGGCGGCGACGCCGCTGCAGCCGTGAAGACTGCGCTCGGAAGCTGAGCAGGTCTTGCGTTCGGCGTGACCGATCAAGAAGGGCAGTCACTGTAGAAGGGGCTGCCCTTTTTCATATCCTGTGACAAGATGACCGTCCGGCAAGGACGGCGACTGTCAAAGAGGGGCAAGATGGATCCGATTTCAAAATTCTTTGTCAGTTACAAGATCCCCATAGGCGAATGGGGCAAAGCGTTCTTCACCTTCCTTACCGACAATTTCAACACCTTCTTCCGCGGTCTCTCCGGCGGTTTGAATTTCCTGCTCGACGGAGTGGTCGACACGCTGCTGCTGGTACCGCCGGTCCTTCTCATCGCGCTGATTGCACTGCTTGCCTATTATCTGCAGCGATCGAGAGGCTTGGCCATGGCTGTCTTTCTCGGATTGCTGTTCATCCTCAACCAGAACCTCTGGAAGCAGACGGTAGAGACGCTGGTGCTGGTGGTTGCCGCCGCCGCCGTCTCGATGGCCATCGGTGTGCCACTCGGTATCTGGGCGGCGCACAAGCCGAAGGTCTATCGCGTCATGCTGCCGGTGCTCGATTTGATGCAGACGCTGCCGACCTTCGTCTACCTGATCCCGGTGCTGACGCTGTTCGGCCTCGGCAATGCGCCCGGCCTCATCGTCACCATCATCTTCGTCATCCCGACCGCGGTTCGTCTCACGCATCTCGGCGTTGTCTCGGTGCCGAAGTCGATCGTCGAAGCCGGCGAGGCGTTCGGCGCCACCAAGAGCCAGTTGCTGTGGAAGGTGGAGCTGCCCTCGGCGCTGCCCACCATCATGGCCGGTCTGACGCAGTCCATCATGCTGTCGCTGTCGATGGTGGTGTTTGCCGCACTGATCGGCGCCGGCGGCCTCGGCACCGAAATCAACCGGGCGCTGGGTTCGCGCAAGATCGACCTCGGGCTTGAGGCGGGCCTCGCCATCGTCGTCTTGGCCATCGTGCTCGACCGGATGACCCGCATCGCCGTTGGAGGCAAGAAATGACGGTCGCCGTCGATTTCCGGAACGTCGATATCGTCTTCGGCGCCGACCAGGCCGGATCGCTGAAGATGATCGACGCCGGAGCCAGCCGCGCCGAGATCCTCGACAAGACCGGCAATGTACTGGGTTGCGCCGGCGCCAGCCTGACCGTGAACGAGGGCGAAATCTCCGTGCTGATGGGTCTCTCCGGTTCGGGCAAGTCGACATTGCTGCGGGCGGTCAACCGGCTCAACGTGGTGTCGCGCGGCAAGGTGCTGGTCAAGGATGGCGACAAAACCGTCGACGTCGTCACCTGCGACGAGGCGACCCTGCGGCGCCTGCGCCAGAAACAGGTGGCGATGGTGTTCCAGCAGTTCGGCCTTTTGCCCTGGCGTACGGTGGAGGAGAATGTCGGTCTCGGCCTCGAACTCGCCGGCGTACCGGAAGCCGAGCGCAAGGAGCGCGTGCAACGCCAGCTCAAGCTGGTCAATCTCGACCAGTGGTCGAAGAAATACGCGCATGAGCTGTCGGGCGGCATGCAGCAGCGCGTCGGCCTGGCGCGGGCCTTCGCCACCGAGGCGCCGATCCTGCTGATGGACGAGCCGTTCTCGGCGCTCGACCCGCTGATCCGCACCAAGCTGCAGGACGAATTGCTGCAGCTGCAGGCCGAGTTGAAGAAGACCATCATCTTTGTCAGCCACGACCTCGAGGAGGCGCTGAAGATTGGCTCCCACATCACCATCATGGAGGGTGGGCGCATCGTGCAAACCGGCGCGCCGGAGGACATCGTGCTGCGGCCTGCCAACGACTATGTCCGCGACTTCATCGCCAATGTGAACCCGCTGTCGGTGCTGACCGCCTGGAACGTGATGCGCGACCGTCGCGATCTGGAGCACGGCAAGGATGGCTGGGTGTGGCTCGACCGCCGCAAGACGACGCGCTTCAAGATCGATGATCACGGGCTGGTGGCGGCGGCCGAACGCGACGGCAAGCCGGCGGTGTGGGTGTCCTGCGCCGACGTCGAAGCCCAGCCCGAGGAAGTAGCGCAGGTGTTCTGGGCCAACCCGGGCACCTCGCTGAAAACCGTCATGCTGGCCATGCACCGCTCGCAGACCGCTCCTGTGGCGCTGTTCGACGACCAGTCGCGCTTCGTCGGCGCCATCGGCATCCGCGATGTGCTGAGCGCGGTGCTGCGGCGGTAACGCCAAATTCGTGGACGCCGCCGCGGGCAGCGGAGGCTGCTTGAATGCTTTTTATGCCGCCAGCGGCAGGCGCAGTTGCGTCAGCAGGCCACCGCCCGGGTTGTTGGACAGGCGGATCTCGCCACCCGCGGCGCGCGCGATGTTGCGGGCAATGGTCAGGCCGAGGCCCAGACCGCCGGTCTGGCGGTTGCGCGATTGTTCGAGGCGCACGAACGAGCCGAACACGGCGTCGATCTGTGCCTGCGGTATCCCAGGCCCTTCATCGCGGATGGTGAGCAGGATCATGTCTTCCGACCGGCGCAGCGAAAGATGCGCCTTCTTGCCGTAGGTGACCGCGTTCTGCACCAGATTGGTGACGCAGCGCTTGAGCGCGACCGGCCGCGCCATGCAGATCAGCCCGCGCGAACGGGTCTCGTCGTCGAACGACACGTCGTCATAGCCGTCGGCGATCGATTCCACGAGCGACCAGAAGTCGATGCGTTCGTTCTTCTCTTCCGTCACCTCGAAGGTGGCGAAGTCGATCACCGAGCTGGCAATGCTCTCGACATCGGCGAGATCGTGCGCCAGCGCCTCGCGGACCGCCGATTTGCGCAACAGCTCCAGGCGCAGGCGCATCCTGGTCATCGGCGTGCGCAGATCATGCGCCAATGCCGCCGCCAGATGTTCGCGGTCCTCGACATATTCGCGCAACCTCGCCTGCATGGCGTTGATCGCCTTGGCGGCGGCACGGACCTCGCGGCTGCCGCTCTCGGCGATCGGTGGGCTCTTCAGATCCTTGCCGATCCGGTTCACGGCGGTTTCCATCATCCGGTAGGGCGCCGTCAGCCGGCGCAGCGACCAGATCGACATGATCACCACCAGCCCTGCGATCAGCGAATAAAGCGGCAGGCTGTCGAAGCTCAGGATCGGGCCGACGGGCGTGATCGGTTCGGTGAAGTTCAGCCATTGGCCGTCGGCGAAGCGCAGCGAGGCCGTCAGCTTGTCGCTCTGGGCGAAGTCGGCGGCCAGCACCAGAAGGTCACGCTCGACCTGTCCGATGTCGGGTCCCGGCGCCGTGCCGTCCGCGTCATCGGCCTCGCGCGTCGCCGGATCGCGGCGTACGCGTGCATCGGTGATGCCGAATTTCGACAGCCGGCCGACGAGGATGTCTTCGAGTTCGGCCAGTTCGTCGTCGCCGGCGATCGACGAAGTGACCGCCGGCGTGTCCGAGACGGTGAGCGCGTAGGTGGAGTTGAACAGGCCGGTCGCCGTCGCCTTGCGCTCGTCCGGACTGGCGTCATGCATGAGCTGAACCAGCGAGAAGGCACGGTCGTTGAGCCGGTAGAGGTCGACGACGCCGTTGGCGGCGGCGCGGTCGCGCGACACGATGTAAAGGGTCGCGACCTGGCTGATCAGCAGGCCGGCAATGACGATCAGCAGCACCCAGACAGGCAAGGTCTGCGGCAGGAAACGTCTCATTCGGAGGTCGTCTCGGGCAGGAACTGGTAGCCGCCGCTGCGTACGGTCAGGATCAGCTTGGGCGTCTTCGGGTCGTCCTCCATCTTGCGCCGCAGCCGGCTGACCAGGATGTCGATGCTGCGGTCGAAGGAATAGTCGCTGTCGCCGCCGGACAGCTCGATGAGCTGGTCGCGAGTCAGCACGCGCTGCGCGCTCTTGACGAAGGTCTGCAGCAGATTGAATTCGGCCATAGTCAGTTCGACCCTGACATCGTCGGGTGCGATCAGCCGGCGCCGAGCACAATCCATCGTCCAGCCGGCGAAGCGGTAGATCTGCTTGGTGGTGGCGCGCTTCGGCTCGGCGGCGCCATTGCGCCTGAGCACGGCGCGGATACGCGCCAAAAGCTCGCGCGGGTCGAAGGGTTTGGGCACATAGTCGTCGGCGCCCATTTCCAGGCCGACGACGCGGTCGGTCGTCTCGGTGACGGCGGTCAGCATGATGATCGGCGTCGAATACTGGGCGCGCAGGTCGCGGCACAGCTCCAGCCCGCTTTTGCCGGGCAGCATCACGTCGAGGACGATGAGGTCCACCTGGACGCGGCGCAGGATGGTCTCCATCTCGATGCCGTCGGCGGCAACCGAGGTGTGCAGGCCCCGCTTCTGAAAGAATTCCTGCAGCAGGTCGCGGATACCCTTGTCGTCGTCGACGATCAGTATGTGTGCGTCGGATTTCACAGCAGCCCTGTCATTGTTGCCAAGCCCTTCTGTCTTTGATTGCCAAGCCCTTCTGTCGCAACCCACACGATAGAATTCAGGCCATATGTTGGCCAGTGGCTATGACGGGTTCACACCGGCTTTCTCAGACACAATCCAGAAACAAAATTCTACAGTTCAGAAAAACTCCTGAAAAATTTCAAGGGCATAACTGGTCTCGTGGCGGTCAGGTCATCGGCTGCGACGCTAGTCTCCGGGTTTACGGGTAAACCGATGCCAAGATTGTCGATCAGTTTGTTGGGTGCGTTGCTGGGCTTCTGCCTGGTCACTGCCGCTGTCGGACAATCGGACGCAAAGGTGACGCTCACAACCCGGAGCGAACGGTGCGCCAATCTTAGCCACCAATTTGATGAAGCCCTCGAAACCCATGCCACGGCAACGCAGGTCACCGCGGCAAAGGCACTTCAGAGAAAGGGCAACCGGTACTGCGCCGCCAAGAAACAGGCGCAGGGCATCCGGATGCTCGCCAGTGCTTTGAAGCTGCTTGGAGTGACGCCGAACGACCCGGTTCAGTAACACTCCGAAACTTGACCCGCATAAAAAGGAAACGAAGCCATGAAAAAGTCCATCCTCTCCGCAACCGGTCTCGCCGTCGCTCTCGCCTTCGCGATGCCGGCTCTCGGCAACGCCGCCGCCACCACGACCGCTGCTCCGGCTGCTTCGACGACCACCGCTCCGGCGACTGCCGCTCCGGCCAAGGCTGCTCCGAAGAAGGTCGTCAAGAAGACCGTCAAGAAGCACAAGAAGGCTGCCGAGAAGGCCGTCAAGAAGGACGCCCCGAAGACCTAATAAGGTCCGGCGCAAAATGCCGGCCTGTTGACCAAGGCCGCTCCAGCTGGTTTCGGCTGGAGCGGCCTTCTTCCTGTCCGAACCGCTGAAGCCCTGACGTTGGCGATGAAGCGGGTCGATGGGTCCAACTGATCTTGACGAAGTCTGGCACCGGCAGCTTCCGCCTCGACTGACACTTAACCCGTTTGCAACGCCGACCGTGTAGGACAATCCGCATGAAGAAGCGGCTTTCGTCCATTTTGCGCTCGATGGTGATCGGCGGCCTGGTTGCCACCGGCGTCGCCAGGGTGCTGATCCTGTTCACCGCCAGCCCGGTGCCCGATCCGGCCACCGGACGCACCGAGCCTTCGCTGTTCGCGCCGGCGATTTCCACCAGCTGGGACTACATCACGCCGGCACAGACCTGGCTGCTGGTCGTGCTGACCGGCGCGACGCTGATCTGCGTCGCCGCGTGGCCGATCGCGACCTGGCTGGAACGCCGGGCGGATGCCGATGGAAACCGCTTTCGGTCCGATATGCCGTCGGCCACGGCCGCTCGGCAGATTCCCAGCCGCCGCATGTTCGGCCGTCAGGACCGTTGAACGGCAACCGACACTTTCCCACATAGTTGCGAATGGCCGCGCCCGCGGACATCGGCTTTGCGCGTCGCTCGAAATAGACGGCCGCTTTCGCTGGTGCCAGAATGGCGGCAAGGTTGCTACGCCAGAAGCAATTCACCGTTTCGTGGAAACGGTGAACTGTTCTGATCTTTTGTCTTGACGCAATTCCGGGCGGAAAACCATTTTACACTTTTCCTGGAATTGCTCTAACGGTCGGTTCCGATGCCTGAAATCACCACAAAACCGCGCGTCCAGGTCAAGCCGCAGGTCGAACGGCCAAAGCTCTACAAGGTCATCCTCATCAATGACGATTTCACGCCGCGCGAATTCGTGGTGACGGTGCTGAAGGGCGAGTTCAAGCTCAGCGAAGACCAGGCGCACCGGGTGATGATCACCGCGCATCGGCGTGGCGTCTGCGTCGTCGCCGTGTTCACCAGGGATGTCGCCGAGACCAAGGCGACGCGTGCCACCGATGCCGGCAAGGCCAAGGGCTATCCGCTGATGTTCACGACGGAGCCGGAAGAGTAGCCCTACCGTCCTTCGCGGTACCACATCGAACCCATTGCCAGAAGCAGCAGGCCGAGGCCGAGGAAGCCGCCGAACAGCGGCACGCGCGAGACGGCCTTGAGCACGCTGTCGTCCGTGGTGCGCAGTCCGATCCAGTCGTTGCCGGACGCGGCACCAGCCGAGCGCACCGGCACGATGGAGGGCAGCGTCACGTCGCTGCCAAGGGCTGTGGACGACGCCAGCCGGCGCACGCTGCCGCCGGTGGCTTCAGCCGGCGCCTTCAGCCGGCTTTCGGTGGAAATGACGTCGGCGAATTCCGGTGCGTTGACCGGCCCGACATGGGCGAGCGCGGTGAGGTCGCCATTGGCGACCTGATAGAGGCCGATCTCGCTGGTCTCGACGCTGCCGAGGAAGACGCCGGGCTCGGATTTCTCGAGCTTGACGGTCAAGGTCTTGCCGGACGGGGTGATGATCTGGGCGGGGCCGGGATCGTCGGCCATCGTCTGGCGGCGGATTTCCAGCACCATGCCGCGGCCGTCGGCGGTCAGCCGCTCTTCCTCGAGTTCAGGCTCCTTCATCAGCCAGTGGGCGATGCGCCGGTAGAGCTGGACATGCGGGCCGCCGCCCTCGAAGCCGCGCGCCCACAGCCAGCCCTGATCGGACAGCAGCATGCCGACGCGGCCTTCGCCCTTGCGGTCGAGCAACAGCAGCGGCCGGTTGTCGGCGCCCTTCATCACCACTGCGCCTTCGGGATTCTGCACGCCGATGGTGCGGAACCAGCGGCTCCAGTGCGGCGGCTCGGTAGCAGAGCCATCCAGCCCACGCGTCACCGGATGGCGCTGGCCGAGTTCGGTGAGGCGCGGATAGAAGGCCTTGTCGACCACCTCGCCGGTCGGCATCGCCGGCAGGGCGGACATCAGCGGCGTGCGCGCGATCGAGCTTTCGCCGGCATATTCGGGGCCGGCCGCGATCAGCAGCGCGCCGCCCTTTTCGACATATTCGGAGATGTAGTCGTAATAGAGGATCGGCAGCACGTCGCGGTGCTGGTAGCGGTCGAAAATGATGAGGTCGAAATCCTTGATCTTCTCGACGAACAGTTCGCGGGTCGGGAAGGCGATCAGCGACAATTCGTTGATCGGCGTGCCGTCCTGCTTTTCCGGCGGCCGCAGGATGGTGAAATGGACGAGATCGACCGAGGCGTCGGATTTCAGCAGGTTGCGCCAGGTGCGTTCGCCGGCATGCGGCTCGCCGGAGACGAGCAGCACGCGCAGATTCTCGCGAATACCGTCTATGAGCGCGATGGCGCGGTTGTTGGTGTCGGTCAGTTCGTCCGCCTCGCGGTCGATGGCGAGTTCGACGATGTTGCGCCCGGCACCCGGAATGGTCACCTGCAGCGGCATCGCCTGGCCAACGGTGGCGTGCTCGACCGCGACCTGTTCGCCATTGACCGAGACGCGCACATCGACAGGGCCGGTCTCGTTTTCGGTCGAGATGACGCGATAGGTCATGTCGAGCGGCTTGCCGACAAGGCCGAAGCGCGGCGCGTTCTCGAAGCGGATGCGGCGGTCCTTTTCGTGGTCGTTGCCGGTGATCAGGGCATGCAGCGGGGCGTTGAAATCGGGCGCGGCCGGGGGGGCGTCATGGACCTCGCCATCGGTGATCATGATGGCGCCGCCGATGCGTGACGGCGGCACGTCGCGGAAGGCGCCTTCAAGCGCACCGAACAGCCGTGTCTCGGTGCGCTCCTCGGCGGCCTCGGATTTGCCGGCCTCGACGACGCGCACGTCGAACTGCTTGAAGCGGCCAAGTCGCTGCTGCAGCCCGGCCAGCGCCTCGTCGGTCTGTTTGGTGCGGTCGCCGATATCCTGGCTCTGGCTGCGGTCGACAATGAGAGCAACGACGCTTTTCAGCGGCTCACGCTCCTCGTTGAGGAACACCGGGTTGAACAAAGCGGCGGCGAGCGCCAGAAGGGCGATGAAGCGGAAGACCGAACCGCGCTGGCGAAACCACAGGCCGACCAGCGCAAGCAGCGCCAGCGGCACCAGCGCCAAGGCCAGCAGTGGCCAGGAGATCAGCGGTTCGAAGGAGATCGACCAATTCATTCCTTACCCTCCCATCTGGGAGGGTCGATCCGCGGAGGTGCAATAAAAGACATCATCTTACTGCCCCAGCCGTTCGAGCAGTATGGGCACGTGCACCTGGTCGGATTTGTAGTTGCCGGTCAGCATGTACATCATGATGTTGACGCCGGCGCGCAGCGCGTAAATGCGCTGCATCGGGTCTGCCGGCACGGTCGGAAGCAGCGGATCGCCGTTCTCGTCGACCGCCCAGGCGCCGGCGAAATCATTGGCGGTGATCATGATCGGCGAGACGCCATCGCCGGTACGCACCGGCCGGTTCTCGGCGTTGCTGGCGTCGAGCGAGGCCTCGACCCAGAGCGGGCTGCCGGCGAAGCGGCCGGGGAATTCGGGCAGGATGAAGAAGGATTTGGTCAGCACGTGGTCGGACGGTACCGGTTCCAGCGGCGGCACGTTGAGGTTGCCGAGGATGTCGCGCAGCCGCTCCGTCGCTGGGCTGGTCGAATCGGCGCCGATGCCGTTGGCGAACTGGTCGCGGGTGTCGAACAGCACCGTGCCGCCCTGCTGCATATAGGCGTCGATGCGGGCGATGGCGGCCTGGCTGGGCATCGGGGCGGCCGGATCGATCGGCCAGTAGATCAGCGGATAGAACGACAGCTCGTCCCTCGATATGTCGACGCCGGCCGGCTCGCCCGGTTCTAGTGCCGTCTTTTCGACCAGGAAGCGGGTCAGGCCCTCGAGCCCGGCGCGGCTGATCGAATCGTCACCCGGCACGCCGGTCAGCACATAGGCGATGCGGGTCTTCGAAATCGCCTCGATGGCCACCTCGTCACCCGGCTTGGCGTCGTCGGCGCGGGCAAGGTCGGCATGACCGAACAGGCTACCCAGCGCAATAAGGACCGCGGCGGTGATTGCCACGGCACCGGCGCGACGCGGCCGGCGTGAAAACAGGCTGCCCATCCAGAACACCGCCAGCGTATCAAGCAGCATCAGCATCAGGGCGGTCGCGACCAGCGCGCCTTTCAAATTGCGCGATTCGTCAAAGGCATACTGGATCGAGGTGATGGGAACAGTGATTTGCGGGCGCGCCAGCGGAGCCAGCGTGCTGTCGGCTTCAAGCAGATTATGGGCAAATACACCTGTCTCGGAACCATAGAGACCGGGCGGGTTTTCAAAAGTCACCGGCAGCGCGCCGGCGCCCGGTACAAGCGGCCGCGCGTCCGGCGTCGGCGGCACCAGCGAGCCGTCGGCTGCAATCATGCGATAGGGCGCCAGCGACGCCGCGGCGGCTTCGGCATTGGCGATGGCCGCGCCCTGGTTGCGCGACAGCTGCACGATGCGGCGCAGCATCTCGACGAAGCTGCCAGAGATCGGCAGGTTCGACCAGGTTGCCTCAGGGGTGACGTGGAACAGCACCAGCGTGCCCTTGCCTTTCTTCAGTCCGGTGACCAACGGCGTGCCGTCGGCAAGGGCCGCCCAGGTGCGCTCGACGATATCGGGTGTCGGCTCGGCCAGCACCTGCCTGCTGACGGTGACCTCGGTCGGGGGCGCCAGATCGGCGAACGGGCCGGCCTTGGGGAATTCGGTGACAGGCTGCGGCGACGTCCATGACAGCGCGCCGCCGAGCGAACGCTCGCCGGTGCGAAGACGGACCGGCAGCAAATCGTCGTCATCGCCCGCGGTAGCCAGCCGCGAACCGGCGAAACGCACCAGCGTGCCGCCATTGTCGACCCAATCGACAAGCCTCTGCCGGACTTGTCCGGGAATGGTGCCGATATCGGCCATGACGATCATCGCGGGCTTCTGGTCGAGGATCTGCGGGATGGCGTCGGCAAGATCGGCGCTGGAGGGTTCGACCAGATCGGCGAATGGCTGCAGCGCCCGCCTGATGTAGTAGAGCGGCGACAAAAGCGGCTGTGCCTGGTCGGCCTCGGCCTGCGACAATAGACCGACGCGCCGCCGCTTGGAGCTTTCGTCGAGCACGCGGACCGCACCGGCCTGCCGCTCGCCGTCGAGCGCGATGGATGCGAAGTCGTTGCGCAGCTCGAACGGCACCGCCATGGTGCCGGTGGCGGTGGTTTCGCCAGGCGAAAAGGTCAGCGTAGCATCGGCGATGCGGCGGCCCTTGTCATCGAAGGCGCCGGCGGTGACCTGAGCCGGGGCAGGGTCGCCCGGCGCGCGGATGGCGGTCAGTGCAAAGCCGTCGACCTGGTTGTCGGCGGTGGTCAGGCCGGTCAGCGACAGCCTGTCTGCGGTTGCCCAGACGACACGGGTGGCATTTTTCGACAAAAGTGTGTTGAAGGCGGCTTCATCGCCTTTTGCCGCCAGGCCGTCGGCAAGCACGGCGACACTGGCCCCGGGCAAGGTCTCCAGCACGCCGGCGACGCGGGCATAGACGGCGGGCCGGTCGGTCGGGATCGGCCGCGGCTTGGCGGCACGCAGCCGGTCAAGGGCGGTGGCGGCATCGAACGGCCCGATCTCGGCATTGGCCTTTTCGGCGGTGAAGGCGATGACGACCGGCACGCCGTTGGAGCCGGCGTCGTTGATCAGCCGCTCGGCGGTGGCGACGCGTTTGCCCCAGTCGGCGGCACTTGCCCAGTCATTGTCGATGACCAGGGCAAGCGCTGCACCCTCGGCCGGCAGCTTTTCGCGCGGATTGAAGACCGGGTCGGCCAATGCGGCGACGATGAGGGCCGCCATCAAGAGCCTGAGCAGCGTCAGCCACCACGGACTCTGCTGCGGCGTCTCCTCGCGCTTCAGCACGCGGGCCAGGATCTTCAGCGGCGGGAAGATTTCGGTCTGCGGCTTGGGCGGCGTCAGCCTGAGCAGCCACCAGATCACCGGCAGTGCCAGGAGGCCCCACAGCACCATGGGGGCGCCAAAGGAAAGCGGCAGCCAACTCATGCGACAGCCTTTCCTGGCCGATCGCCACCGGCGATCGTGCCGGCACGACCGTCAGCGGTCGGCCTGACCGAGGGGCCATCAGTGGTCATCGCCATGTGCAGCCGCACCAGCGCGTCGGAAGCCAGCCGATCGGTGTGGTTGACGGTAAAGCTCCAGCCAAGCCGTTTGCACCAGGCTGCCAGTTCGTGTCGTCGGGCGGCGTAGAGCAGGCGATACTCATCCCCCAGCATTTCGGCGCGGCCGGCGGTCAGCTTGTCGCCGGTCTCGGGATCGGTGAACTCGGTTCGGCCAGCATAGGGGAAGGTCTCCTCGGCCGGGTCGGCGACCTCGATCAGGTGGGCACGTACGCCGTGGCGGGCCAGCACGTCGAGCCAGGCCATCGTCTCTTCGACGGGATCGAGGAAATCGCTGACGATGACGATGTCGCAGAAGCGCCTGATATCGGACAAATCGGGTTTTGCCGGCAAATCGCCGGCATGCATCAACTGGGCGGCGATGCGTTCGGCGCCGTTGCGGGCGGTGAACGGATCGGTGAGGCCCGGCCAGGCGATGCGCTCGCCGCTGCGCGACAACAGCTCGGCCATGGCCAGCGCCAGCACCAGCGCGCGCGATTGCTTGGAAACGCTGGCGCCGGTCGATTTGTAGAGCATCGACGGCGAGGGGTCGGCCCACAGCCAAACGGTATGGGCGGCTTCCCATTCGCGGTCGCGCACATAGGTGTGGTCGTCGCGGGCCGAGCGGCGCCAGTCGATGCGCGAGGAATCGCCCTCGACATAGGGCCGGAACTGCCAGAAATTCTCACCGATGCCGCGTTTGCGGCGGCCATGCCAGCCGGCGATCACGGTGTTGACGATGCGCCGCGCCTCAACCAGCAGGTCTGGCACAAGCGAGGCCCGCAACCGGCCACGGGCGAGCGCGTCACGCGTCGCTGCCGGAGCCTGGACCTCGCCGATGCGCGGCATCAAATCCCTTTCACGAGTTTCGCCACCACGTCACGCACGCTGGTGCCTTCGGCGCGGGCGGCGAAGGTCAGCGCCATGCGATGCTGCAGCACCGGCTCGGCCAGCGCACGCACGTCGTCGACCGAGGGCGCCAGCCGTCCGTCGTAAAGCGCGCGCGCCCTTGTGCACAGCATCAGCGCCTGGCTGGCGCGAGGGCCGGGGCCCCACGCGACGTTCTTGTCGGTTTCGGCGTTGCCTTGGCCGGGACGCGCCGAGCGCACCAGCGTCAGGATCGCTTCGACGACGCTTTCCGGCACCGGCATGCGGCGGATCAGCGTCTGGATCTCCTTCAGCCGCACCGGCTGCAGCACGTTTTGCGCTTTCGCGTCCTCGATGCCGGTGGTTTCCAGAAGGATGCGGCGCTCTGCCTCGATTTCGGGATAGAGGATATCCACCTGCATCAGGAAGCGGTCAAGCTGGGCCTCGGGCAACGGATAGGTGCCTTCCTGCTCCAGCGGGTTCTGGGTTGCCAGCACATGGAAGGGGGCCGGCAGGTCATGGCGGGCGCCAGCAATGGTGACGTGGTATTCCTGCATGGCCTGCAGCAGCGCCGACTGGGTGCGCGGCGAGGCGCGGTTGATCTCGTCGGCCATCAGCAACTGGGCGAAGATCGGCCCGGGAATGAAGCGGAAGGAGCGTTTGCCGGTCTCGTCCTGCTCCATCACTTCGGAGCCGAGGATATCGGACGGCATCAGGTCCGGCGTGAACTGGATGCGACGCGAATCGAGGCCGAGCACGATGCCAAGTGTTTCGACCAGCTTGGTCTTGGCGAGGCCCGGCACGCCGACCAAAAGCGCATGTCCACCGGCCAGCAGCGCCACCAGCGTACGCTCGACGACGCTTTCCTGTCCGAAGACGACCCGGCCGACCCCGTCGCGGATCCGGGAGATGTCGGCAAGCGCCTTTTCGGCCTCGGCGATCATGTCCTTTTCGCTGATCGGGCTTTCCTTGACCATCACGCTCATGCCGCATCGATCCTTGTGGTTGGAATACCATGGCTGGAACAACGGCTGCACCATACCATAAGTTGCCGCGATTCGGCCTCGCGTGGCGCCTATGTCGAAACTTAAATCACAGACTTAGGCTGACAAGCGGAACAACAGTGACTATTTCGTGACCATGACGGGACCCTTGGGACATCGTGAAGAAAGCCTGACTGATGCCACCGAGGCGCGTGGTCTCGAGGCGCTGATCTCGCGCGCCGCCCGTGCCGGCAAGGGCGCGGCACCCGTCGAACGCTGGAATCCCGACTTCTGCGGCGATCTCGACTTGGAGATCAAGGCCGACGGCACTTGGTTCTATCTGGGCACGCCGATCGGGCGCATGCCGCTGGTGCAGCTGTTTTCCTCGGTGCTGCGCAAGGACGCCGATGGCAGGACCTATCTGGTGACACCCGTGGAAAAGGTCGGCATCCGCGTCGCCGATGCGCCGTTCATCGCCGTCGAGATGGACGTTGCGGGTAGCGGCGAAGCGCAGACTATCACCTTCCGCACCAATGTCGGCGATGTCGTCGAGGCCGGGCCGGAGCGCTCGCTGCGCTTTGTCGACGAGAACGAGACCGGCGGGCTGAAGCCCTATGTGCTGGTGCGCGGCCGGCTGGAGGCGCTGGTGGCGCGGCCGGTGATGTATGAACTGGTCGGGCATGGCGAGGAGATCGAGATCGGCGGCAAGACGATGTTCGCGGTGCGCTCCAAGGGCGCCGTGTTCCCGATCATGCCGGCGGACCAGTTGAAGCGGCTGAGTGTGTGATGGACCAGGTGACGCCGGCGCCGTTTTCATCCGCGGATTTTCGCGCGCGCTTTGCCGTGCAGCCCGATGCGCATGCAGGCGACGATTATGGCGATCATCGCTTCAACCCCGGCCATCCGCGCCTCAATCAGGGCATGGCGCTGCGCAATGCCGCGGTGCTGATCCCGGTGGTCGATCATGAGGGCGATGCGACGGTTCTCCTGACCAAACGGGCCGAAAAGCTGCGCAGCCATTCGGGGCAGGTGGCATTTCCGGGCGGCACAATCGATCCGACCGATCCGAGCCCTGAGGCTGCGGCGCTGCGCGAGACCTTCGAGGAGATCGGGCTTGGCCGAGACCGCATCGAGATCATCGGCCGCATGCCCGACTATGTGGCCGGCAGCGGCTACCGCATCGCGCCGGTGCTGGGCATCGTGCTGCCCGGTTTCCAACTGACGCTCAACGCCGACGAGGTCGACGCCGCTTTCGAAGTGCCCCTGCGCTTCTTGATGGACCCGGCCAACCACAAGCGCGACAGCCGTATGTGGAACGATCTCGAATGGTTCTTCTACGACATGCCTTACGGCGAACGGCGCATCTGGGGCGTCACCGCCGGCATCATCCGTACCCTCTATGAAAGGCTTTATGCGTGAGTGTCTCGATCGCGGAAAGGGCCGACTGGCTCGGCGACAAGCATCTGCAGCGCCTGCTGTTCGCACTGGCCGAAGGCGGTGAAGAGGCGCGAGTCGCAGGCGGCGCGGTGCGCAACACGCTGATGGGCCAGCCGGTCGCCGACATCGACATCGCCACCACCTGCCTGCCAGAGGAAACCCTCCGCCGCGCCGAAGCGGAAGGGTTCAAGGCGGTGCCAACCGGCATCGAGCATGGGACAATCACCGTGGTTGCCGGCGGAAAACCTTATGAAATCACGACCTTGCGCGCTGACATCGAGACCGACGGGCGGCGCGCGAAAGTGTCGTTCGGGCGCGACTGGAAGCTCGATGCCGAGCGGCGCGACTTCACCATCAACGCGCTCTATGCCGGGGCCGATGGCAAGGTGGTCGACCTGGTCGGCGGCATTGCCGACATCGAGGCACGCCGCCTGCGCTTCATCGGCGACCCGGAAGCGCGCATTCGCGAAGACTACCTGCGCATCCTGCGCTTCTTCCGCTTCTTCGCCTGGTACGGCGACGGGCGGCCGGACGCCGAAGGGCTGAAAGCCTGTGCCCGGCTTAAGGAAGGGCTGGCCCAGCTTTCGTCCGAGCGAATCTGGTCGGAACTGAAGAAACTTTTGTCGGCGCCCGATCCGTCACGGGCGCTGCTCTGGATGCGGCAGGCAGGTGTCTTGACCGCAGCGCTGCCGGAAAGCGAGAAATGGGGCATCGATGCCATCCATGGGTTGGCCAAGGCCGGGAAGGATCTGGGCTGGGCACCCGACCCGCTGCTCAGACTGGAAGCGATCGTGCCGCCCGATGCCGCGCGCATGAAGACGCTTGCCGAGCGGCTCAAATTTTCGACCGCTGAAGCGGATCGCCTGCGCCACTGGGCGCTTGCCACCGCCGTCGAGCCGAAGACGACCGAGGGCGAACTGGCGAAAAAGCTCTATCGCGGTGACCGGAACGGGTTTGTCGACAGTCTGCGGCTGTCGCTTGCGGCAGCCAGGGTGCGCGCCGTCGAGGACAATGAGGCGCTGCTCGAAGCCGGTGGCTTTTCGCGCCTGCTTGCCTTCGCCACCAAATGGGAAAAGCCGTTGTTTCCGATGAAAGGTGCCGATCTCACGGCGCTCGGCGCAACTCCAGGCCCGAAACTCGGCGAAATCCTCAGGAATCTCGAAGCGGAATGGGTCGAAGCCGGCTTTGCCCCTGATCGCGACGCGCTCCTCAAGCGCGCCGCCGAAGCCTTGAAGGCCGGGTAGATCAGGCCGCGTCGCGGGTCTTTTCGATGCGCGAGCGGATCGCCTCGATCATCGTCTCGCGGATGACCGTTTCGCCATGCGTCTCGCGCATGTGCTCGACGGCACGGCGCATGACCTCGGCCTCCTCGTCGGCACGCGTGTGCCAGTCACAGCCGGGCACGAGCGACCCGCAGTGAAATTCCTTCATGGGATTTTCTCCTTTTCCTCCGTGGAGCCTGGTCGAGGCTCCGGTACTTTTTTTGGCTCATGACCGGTCCCAGGGTGGAAACCGCGGACCGCGAGCGGGTGAGAAGCATAACACAGATGGGGTGGTATTGGTTGCCGTCAACGGCAAAAGGGCGGAGCGGCGTCGCTCCGCCCTTGCGCTACGCCGAAAAAGGAAAGGATATCGTCTCATCCTGCCCTGGCACGCAAGCCATCATTTTGCGGCCTTGACGGCCTCGGCGACCTTGTTCTTGCCCTTCATATCCCATGAGACGCGGACCTTTTCACCGACCGTCAGGCCAGGGTCCTTGAAGGTCTTGGGAAGCGTAAAAGACGATCCATCATCGAGGACCAGGCTCATGGCCGTCGTGTCCAAGGTCTTGATCGTCCCGGTGGTGTGCTTGACGGCGGCGAACGCCATCGAACCGGAAGCGAGAAGGGCAGCGGCGGCAGCCGAAACAATGATCTTGCGCATTGCGAAGTACTCCTGGAAAGGCGGGTATCTTTTTGACGAAGATGTCCCGCATCGTCTTGGGGCGTCCGGTCGCGTCGGGTCGCGGCTCGCTTTGTCTTGACGCAATTCCGGTCGGAAAGCCGTTTCGCACTTTCCTGGAATTGCGCGCAGGCGAACCGCCGGCGCTTCCCGACCCGGTGCCACAAATAGACCAGTCTTTTCAACAGCCTATTAGACGAAAAAGAAATTTTTCGCCGCACCGCGTGCCACATTCCATGCCCATTTCGAGCGAATGGGACATCAATGTGGCTCACGCCGGGCTCACCATTTTGTTACGGCCAGCGGACCTCGGGCGGCAGGCTGGAGAGAATGGACGCGACATTGCCGCCGGTCTTCAGTCCGAAGATGGTGCCGCGATCGTGAAGCAGATTGAATTCGACATAGCGGCCGCGGCGGATGAGCTGTTCGTCACGGTCGCCATCGGTCCAGTTCTCGTTGAAGTTGGCGCGCACGAGGTGACCGTAGACGACGAGAAAGGAGCGGCCGACATCCTGGACGAAGTTGAAATCGGCATTCCAGCCGCCTTTGTCCTCGCCCGAATGCAGCCAGTCGAAGAAGATGCCGCCGGTGCCGCGCGGCTCGTTGCGGTGCGATAGATAGAAGTACTCGTCGCACCAGGCCTTGAATTTCGGGTAATCGGCGACCGCGGCATTCTTCTCGCAAGCGAATTGCATGGCGCGGTGGAAGGCGACCGTGTCGGGGTCGTCCTGGGTGCGGCGGCGATCGAGCACCGGTGTCAGATCGGCGCCGCCGCCGAACCATTGGCGCGATGTTACCACCATTCGCGTGTTCATGTGCACGGCCGGAACGTTGGGATTCCACGGGTGCGCGATCAGCGAAATGCCGGATGCCCAGAAGCGCGGGTCTTCCTCGGCACCGGGCATCTGCTTCCTGAATTCGGGCGAGAACTCGCCATGGACGGTCGAAGTGTGAACGCCGATCTTTTCGAAGACGCGGCCGTGCATCATCGACATGGTGCCGCCGCCGCCGCGCCCCTCGTCACGTTCCCATGGCGTCTTCTCGAAGCGGCCGGGCGACCACGAGGCCAGCGGCCCGCCAAGGTCCTGCTCGATCTGCTCGAAGGTGGCGCAGATGCGTTCGCGCAGCGCCTCGAACCAGAGGCGCGCCTTCATCTTCTTTTGTTCGATGTCGGCGGGCAGCCCTGCCGGTATTTCAGGTCGTTCCAAGTGCCGTCTCCGGTTGCGGGGCGTGAGTCGACAAAAGACTCGTCTTTTCCGGGCGCGATCCCTAATCTCTTAGGGGACAGGGTCAAGTGTCATAACGGTGCAAGGAGTTGTTTCGTGCGCACCCCGGCAAGACCGCCGCTGGATGGCCTGAAGAAGAGGCTCGACCAAAGCCGGGCCGAACACGCGCGCATGCCGCGCGATGGTTTCCTGCGCGAGACCTTCGTGCTGCCGCGCTCGGATGCGCGGCTCAAGGCCAAGGAATGGTTCGAGCGCTTTCCCAAGCAGGCCTACTGGACCGAGATCGAAAGCTGGTTCGAGCGGCCGGGCGACCTGATCGAGTTCACCATCAGGCGGTTGCCGGCGGCGGACTGAAAGGCGACTTGCCTCCCGACAAGGGGTTCAGCCGGCCACCAGCCGCCTAGCCCCTGTGCCTTCCCTCGCCAGCCGGTCGCCCTTGTTGCGCAGCGGGCATTTGTCGATCGACATGCAGCCGCAGCCGATGCAGTCGGTCAGCCCGTCGCGCAGTTTCTTCAACTGGGCGATCTTGTGATCGAGCTCGTCGCGCCAGGCGGTCGACAAAAGGTTCCAGTCATCGCGTGTCGGCGTGCGGCCTTCGGGCAGCGATGCCAGGGCTTCACCGATCTCGGCCAGCGAGATGCCGACCTCCTGCGCCACCTTGATGATCGCCACACGTCGCAGCACGTCGCGGCCGTAGCGGCGCTGGTTGCCCGACGTGCGGTGGCTGCGGATCAGGCCGCGGGCCTCGTAGAAATGCAATGCCGATACCGCCACCCCGCTGCGCATGGCCACCTGGCCGACCGTCAATTCCGTTACAGGCGCCATGTCTGATTTTCCGCCCCAATTTCCGCTTGACCTCAAGTTAAGTTTAGCTTGTAGCGAAGAAACCCTGGATGTGCAAACGAAGGAGAAGGCGATGTGCGCCTGGGTCAAGATGACGGGAGACGGAGTGCCGTTATCCGAGTTGCCGGATGGCTTCGCCCGCCACCATGGCGACGGAAAGCGCGACGTTGATGCTGCGCGCCGTACCCTGCATGGGAATGGTCAGCCGCGCATCCGCCGCCTTATGGACAGGATCCGGCACGCCTGCGGATTCCCGGCCGAACAGGAGTATGTCGCCTTCGGCGAAGATGAAGCTGGTGTAGGCCGTCGTGGCTTTGGTCGACAGCAGCACCAGCCGGTGCGAACCAGCCTTGCGCCATTCCTCGAAGGCGTGCCAGTCGACATGCCGGGTCAGGGCAGTCATTTCGAGGTAGTCCATGCCGGCGCGCTTGAGCGCTTTGTCGGAGAGCGGAAATCCGGCCGGTTCGATGATGTCGACGCCGAGTCCGAGGCACGCGGCGAAGCGCAGGATTGTTCCGGTGTTGCCGGCAATGTCAGGCTGGTAGAGCGCGATGCGGAGACGACAGTTCATTTCCGCGTCCTTCTAATAAGTGGCGGATCGGCCACAGCGGCTTGGCGGTTTTGGAAATTGCTGGACCTGCGGGTGGCCATTTTCTGCGAAGTCGGGTATACGGCCAGCATTGTCAACCCGAACCGATGGAGGGGTAATTCATGATGACCATGCACATCCAGCGCCCCTCTCGTGGGCTTACCTGCCTGCCGGCGGTTTCGGTACGACGATTCTCCTGACTCTCTAAGACTTGATCGCACCGATTCCCGCCGAAACGATTTTTCGGCTCTCGAAGGAATCCTGCGATGTTTTTCAAAAAGTCAAAAGGGCTGAACGCCCCAACTGAAGCTGTCGGGACCGATGCTTGTCGTGTCCGGACCGATGCAAAGCATGCCTCCGGCCGAATGCCGGCGGACGATATTGCTTCGCCTTTTTATCTCGATTTTTGCACGGAGGACGGACCGATGTTCGATCCCTATAGAATACCTGGCTCGAGGAACCTGCATATCCACCGACTGCCGACCTGGGCGCTGCTGATCGGCGACACCTATTCGTCGGCGGTTCACGCCGAGGTTCGCCGCCGGCCGCATCGCGGCATGCTGCCGGATGTCGATTTTTCGCGCGCGGTTCCCGATCTGAGCCGGCCTTCGCTGGTGCGCCGGATCATCCGGCTGATCCGGCCGGGCGCGAAAAACCGGGCTGGCGGCACCGTGTCGTCAGGATCGTCTGGCGCAGCAGTCGGTGAAAAGCCCGCGAGCCCCTATATTGCGCGAAGCAGGGCCGACGGTCCGGATGATTCCAGACCGTCGGCCCTTGACGCCATGGGTTCCGGAGACTTCGTACGCTCACGTGCCGCGTAAGCGGCAAACACATTTCACAGGCATAACCTATGTTGTTGTTTAGCTGGTTTGAAAAAAGGCTCGATCCGTTCCCCGCGGCGGAACCGGTCGAGCCGCCCAAGACGCTGGTTGCCTTCTGCCTGCATTATACGCGCGGCGCATGGCCCTACATCCTTTTCGACGCGGTGCTGGTGACGGCCATCGCGATCGCCGAAGTATGGATGTTCGGCTTCCTCGGCCGCATCGTCGACTGGCTGTCGGGGCAGAATCGCGAAACCTTCCTGCAGACGGAAGCCTGGAAGCTCGCCGGCATGGCCTTCATCGTGCTGTTCGCGCTGCCGGGCACGGTATGGCTGCATTCGCTGCTCAACCAGCAGACGCTGATGGGCAATTATCCCATGCGCATCCGCTGGCAGGTGCACCGCTATCTGCTCAAGCAGTCGATGAGTTTCTACCAGGACGAGTTCGCCGGCCGCATCGCGACAAAGCTGATGCAGACGGCTCTCGCCGTGCGCGAATGCGTCATCAAGGTGATCGACGTCCTGAACTACGTTATCGTCTATTTCCTCGGCATGCTGCTCATCGTCGGCTCGGCCGACTGGCGGCTGGCCGCGCCGCTCGGCGTCTGGCTGGTCGGCTATATCCTTTTGCTGCGGTTTTTCATTCCCCGGCTGGGCAAGGTTGGCGAGGAACAGGCCAATGCGCGCTCGATCATGACGGGCCGTGTCGTCGACAGCTACTCCAACATCCAGACGGTCAAGCTGTTCAGCCATGCACGCCGCGAAGCGTCATTCGCCAAAGACGGCATGTCCGGCTTTCTCGAAACGGTCTACCGGTCGATGCGGCTGGTGACAGTGCTTTTTGGCTCGCTTTACATCCTGAATGCATTGCTCCTGTTCTCTGTCACCGCGATGGCGTTGTGGCTGTGGCTGGGGCAAGCAGTGACGATCGGCGCGGTCGCCGTGGTCATCGGCCTTGTGCTCAGGATGTGGGGGATGTCGCAATGGATCATGTGGGAAATGTCGGGCCTGTTCGAGAACATCGGCACGGTGCAGGACGGCATCGCCTCGATCTCGCTGCCGCGCCTTGTCGAGGACAGGCCGGACGCGAAGGAGATCAGCGTTTCCAGGGGTGAGATCCGCTTCGAGGACATCCGCTTCCACTACGGCAAGCAGAAGGGGGTGATCGAAGGCCTGTCGCTGGCGGTGAAGCCGGGCGAAAAGGTCGGCATCGTCGGCCGTTCCGGCGCCGGCAAGTCGACGCTGGTCAACCTGTTGCTGCGCTTCTACGACCTCGAAGCCGGCCGGATTCTGATCGATGGCCAGGAGATCGCCGGTGTGAAGCAGGATTCGCTGCGTGCGCAGATCGGCATGGTCACGCAGGACACCTCGCTGCTGCATCGTTCGGTGCGCGAGAACATCCTCTATGGCCGGCCCGATGCCACCGACGAGATGCTTGTCGAGGCGGCGCGCCGCGCCGAGGCGCTGGACTTCATATCAGGGCTTTCGGATGCCAGCGGCCGCAAGGGCTTCGATGCCCATGTCGGTGACCGCGGCGTCAAATTGTCCGGCGGCCAGCGGCAACGCGTCGCCATTGCTCGCGTTATGTTGAAGGACGCACCTATACTTATCCTTGACGAAGCGACCTCGGCGCTTGATTCCGAAGCCGAGGCGGCGATCCAGGAGAACCTCTACAAGCTCATGCAAGGCAAAACCGTCATCGCCATAGCGCACCGGCTGTCGACCATCGCGGCGATGGACAGGCTGGTGGTGATGGACAAGGGTCGTGTCATCGAGGAAGGTTCGCACGAGGAACTCGTCGCCATGGGCGGGCTCTACGCGCAGCTCTGGCAGCGCCAGTCGGGCGGGTTCCTGCTTGAGGACGGTCCCGCCGACGCCGCCAACGACGCACTTGCAAAGGGGCAAGCCGCAGAATGATGGCCGCCGCATGATGACAGCCGTCTATCGCTGGTTCGAGAACTGGGTCTATCCGTTCAGGGAGCCAGCGAATCTTCGGCCACCGACCAGCGTCGGCGGCTTTCTCTGGCACTATGTCGGCCAGGCGAAGTTCGCCTTCTTCGCCATGCTGGTCATCGGCGGCATCGCGCCGCTGGTCGAGGCCGGCCTGTTCTACTTCGTCGGGCGGCTGGTCGATATTCTCGACCAGCTTCCCGCCGAGCGCAGCTGGCACGCACTGTGGGCTGCCGCCGGCCCTGAACTGGTTTTTATGGCCGTGGTGGTGCTGGTCATCCGCACCGTCGTCGTCGGCCTTTCGGCGCTGGTCGACGAACAGACGATCACGCCCGGTTTCTACAATCTGGTGCGCTGGCAGGCGCACCGGCATGTCTCGCGCCAGTCCTACGCCTTCTTCCAGAACGATTTCGCCGGCCGCATCGCGACAAAGGTCTGGCAGGCGGGGCAAGCCACCGGCGACCTGATGGAAAGCTTCATCGAGGTCGTCTGGTTCATGATCGTCTACACGGTGACGACGCTGGCGCTGGTCGCAGGCCTCGATCTCAGGCTGGCGGTGCTGGTGGTGATCTGGATTTCCGCTTTCGCTTGGCTGGCCAAGCTCTATCTGCCGGCAATCCGCAAGCATGCCGAGGAAACAGCCGAGGCCGGCTCGATGATCACCGGCCGCATCGTCGATTCCTATTCCAACGTGCAGACGCTGAAACTGTTCTCGGCCGACGGCGACGACCGCTACATCAGGAACGGTTTCGACATCTACCTCGACGCATTGCGCCCGTTCACCCGCCGGCTGACCGGCGTGCGCATGGCGCTGACGACGCTGTCGGGCATCATGATCACGGCGATCGGCTGTTTTGCCGTCTATCTCTGGGTCGAGGGCTCGATCACAGTCGGCGCTGTCGCCTTCACCCTGTCGCTGGTGCTGCGGCTCAACATGCTGCTCGGCCGGCTGATGATGCAGCTCAACAGCATCTTGCGAAACCTCGGCGTACTGGAGAACTCCAAGGCGCTGATTTCGCAGCCGCTCGGCCTCACCGATGCGCCCGACGCCAAGGAACTCGTGGTGGCAGGCGGGCGTATCGAGGTGAAGAACGTCGAGTTCCATTACGGCAAAGGTTTCGGCGTACTGAACGGCATCGACCTTGTCGTCAAGCCGGGCGAGAAGGTCGGGCTGGTCGGACCGTCTGGCGCGGGCAAGACGACCCTCGCCAATCTGATCCTGCGGCTCTACGATCTGGAGAGCGGGTCGATCACCATCGATGGCCAGGATGTCGCCAAAGTCACGCAAAATTCGCTGCGCGCCAATATCGGCGTCGTCAGCCAGGACACGGCGCTGTTCCACCGTTCGCTGCGCGACAACATCAAGCTCGGCATGCCTGACGCGACCGATGCGGAGGTGATCGCGGCGGCGAAAAAGGCCGAGGCGCACGAGTTCATCCTGACCTTGCGCGACAACAGGGACCGCGCCGGCTACGAGGCCTTTGTCGGCGAGCGCGGCGTCAAACTGTCGGGCGGCCAGCGCCAGCGCGTGGCGATCGCCCGTGTCTTCCTGAAGGACGCGCCGATCCTGATCCTCGACGAGGCGACCTCGGCGCTCGATTCGGATATCGAGGCGGCAATCCAGGAGAATCTGACGCGGCTGATGGAGAACAAGACGGTCATCGCCATCGCCCACCGGCTGTCGACGATCGCAGCACTCGACCGGCTGGTGGTGCTCGACGGCGGCCGCATCGTCGAGCAAGGCACGCATGACCAGCTGGTGGCGCTCGACGGGCTCTATGCGCGGCTGTGGAAGCGGCAGTCCGGCGGTTTTCTCTATCACGAGGACAGCGTGCTCGAAGAGACGCGGCCTGCGGAGTAGGGCATGGTTGGATCGGCAGAGGTCATTCCAGAGATCGGCCCCGGAGTGAGCTATGTGCTCAAGCGGCTCCGGCCAACCACGCCGGCCTTCGACGCGCTGAAGCAGGAAAGCCGGTTTGGGGGCTACTGGATGCTGGTGCGCCTGGCGGATGGCTGGGCTAGCGGCCGCAACAAGTTCTTGAAGCGCGGCGAGGCACTCTACGGAGCCTGGAATGGCCGGGAACTCGCCGGCGTGTGCGGGCTGAACATCGATCCCTATTTCGAGGCCAGGGGCCACGGCCGGGTCCGGCACCTGTTCGTCAGTGCGCGCCACCGTCGCAACGGTCTTGGCCGGATGCTGGTCGAGACCGTTATCGACAGGGCACGTCACCATTTCGCCGTGCTGAACACCCGCGCGCCGCAAGAAGCCTTCGGTTTCTACGAACGGCTTGGCTTTCAGCGCGTGGAAGGCGAAGAATTCGTCACACACCGCATGGTCTTCGGGAAAGGAAGCTGAAATGTCCTTGCGTCCGCCATCTCATCTAGCCGGCGCCTCGTCCGCGGAAGCCGCCTTCGACGCGCTCGGCCATGAAATATTGGCGGAAAAGGCGGCAGCACTTGGCCGCGCCGGCCAGCGGGTAGAGGAAACGTTGGCCAGGCTGCGCGACAATGCCGACGAGCAACTGCGCCCCCGGCTGCTCAAGGATGCCGCCGAGGCGGTGCATGGCTATTTCATCCAGCGCGAGCTGTGCGGCTTGCGCAAGCACGATACCGTCATTCGTGAATACAACATCCCGAAAGCGGTGCTGGCCAGGCTCGGCGCGAAATAACTCTCTTTTGTTGGACCATGATCTTATTCCGAAAACCGGTTCCCACTTTTCGGGATCATGGTCTACTCAAGCCATTCGGTGATGAAGCTGCCATTCTCGTGGATGTCGGTCGTCTCCAGCGGGCCTGGGCCGAGATTGGTGAATTTGTGCGGCGTATTGGGCGGCACGATCAGGATCTGGCCGGCGGATGCCTCGATCTCCTGGTCGCCGACGGTGAACAGGCCGGTGCCCTGGCGAATGATGAAGATCTCAGCGTAGGGATGTGTATGCAGGCGGGGCCGCCTCCGACGCCAGGCAGATAGTTGAAGATCAGGCAGGAGAGCCGTAGGCGCCACATTGCAATTCGCCCTTCCAATGGTCGGAGCGAACAGACCAGGTGTCGCGGTCTATGATTTGTGCCCTGGCTATCTAGCCCTTCGCGGGTATCCAGGGATTGAAAAGCTTCACCCCGGTGCCCTCAAAATCCTTGGTATTGCGTGTCACGACTGTCAAATTATTGACAAGCGCGCTGGCGGCAATGAGAGCATCGCGTTCCGGCTTAGGGTCAGGAACGTGGAGGTTTGCGCAACGCACGACAACGGCCGTGTCTATGCTCAGTATCCGGTCGTCGAACTGTGGAATTAGTATTTGATCCAACCACTCACGGTACATGGCGGCCTGGCGGGTGTCCTTCCTCGACAACAACAGTGTTCCGATTTCGAGTTCCAGGATCGAAATCACCGACATGAAAAAGCTGGCGACGTCGTGGGTCTCAGACCAGGCTAAAACGTTGCGATCGGCCTTGTCCCGACGACGCAGATTCGAAACGACATTGGTGTCGAGAATAAACATCAGTCGAGATCGGGAATCTTGAAAAACGGTCCTTCCAGGCGAGGTGGTTCCCAGTCGAAGTCTGCTTCGGGGCGATCGTCGGCAATCGCGTCCGCGAGGCTTCTCGGCTTCTTCTCCAACCGCTCGTATTCCTCCATCGAAATCAGCACATGGGAAGGCTTGCCGCGATCGGTGATGATAACCGGTCCGTTCCTGGCAGCCCGCTTCGCAAGCGCCGTGTCCTGGTTGAATTCACGGCTCGACATGATGGTGATCGTCTTCGTTGAGATGTTCATTCAGCACCTCCGTCGAGTAGATGTAGACATATTGCTACATTTAGCCAAGCACGTCAAATTCATCGCTGTGCGGAACGCCCGCGACAATCTGCCCTTGTGCCTTCACCCGTCTGGACAAAAACGGGCTTCACGCATAAACCGAAGTCCAAATGCCGGAGGAATTCGCAAGCCTGTTCGCCATGCGCTGTCGGGTTGGCGTAATTGAGCGGGAAACAAGGCTCAGCCACCGGCACGGAAGAGGCGAAAGGATCAGGCACCCGTGAGCGCAACCGACACCCAGGATCCCAACCGTCGTGATTTTCTCTACGTCGCCACCGGCATGGCCGCAGTGGTCGGCGCGGGTGCTTTCGCGTGGCCGTTCATCGACCAGATGCGCCCCGATGCCTCGACGCTGGCGCTCGCTTCCGTCGAAGTCGACGTCGCCTCGCTGACGCCGGGCATGTCGCTGATCGTCAAGTGGCGCGGCAAGCCGGTCGTGGTCCGCAACCGCACCGAACAGGAAATGAAGGACGGCGAGGCTGTCAATCTCGCCGATCTCAAGGATCCGATCGCCCGCAACGCCAATCTGCCGTCCGATGCGCCGGCGACCGACGCCAATCGCACCACGCCCGGCAAGGAGGCCTGGATGGTGATGGTTCAGGTCTGCACGCATCTCGGCTGCATTCCGCTTGGCCAGGAAGGCGATTTCGGCGGCTGGTTCTGCCCGTGCCACGGTTCGCAATACGATACGGCCGGCCGCATCCGCAAAGGCCCGGCGCCTGAGAACATGGCGGTTCCGGTATTCAAGTTCATTTCCGATACCAAGATCCTTATCGGTTGAGGCAGGGGATATTTCGATGAGCGAGGGACACTCGACCTATACGCCCAAAACCGGTCTCGGACGCTGGTTCGACGCCCGCATGCCGCTGCCGCGGCTGGTCTATGACAGCTTCGTTGCCTATCCGGTGCCGCGCAACCTCAACTATGCGTGGACCTTTGGCGGCATCCTTTCGATCATGCTGGTGGCGCAGATCCTGACCGGCATCGTGCTGGCCATGCATTACACGGCTGACACCAATCTGGCCTTCGGCTCGGTCGAGAAGATCATGCGCGACGTGAATTCCGGCTGGCTGCTGCGCTACATGCATTCGAACGGCGCCTCGTTCTTCTTCGTCGCCGTCTACATCCACATCTTCCGTGGCCTCTATTACGGCTCCTACAAGGCGCCGCGCGAACTGCTCTGGATCCTCGGCTGCATCATCTATCTCCTGATGATGGCGACCGGTTTCATGGGCTACGTGCTGCCATGGGGCCAGATGAGCTTCTGGGGCGCCACCGTCATCACCGGCTTCTTCAGCGCCATTCCGCTGGTCGGCGACTGGATTCAGCAGCTGCTGCTCGGCGGCTTTGCCGTCGACAACCCGACGCTGAACCGTTTCTTTGCGCTGCACTATCTGTTGCCGTTCATGATTGCCGGCGTCGTCGTTTTGCACATCTGGGCGCTGCATGTCGTGGGCCAGTCGAACCCGACGGGTATCGAGGTCAAGTCGAAGACCGACACTGTCGCCTTCACCCCCTACGCGACCATCAAGGACGCGTTCGGCATGATCGTGTTCCTGTTCTTCTTCGCTTATTTCGTCTTCTACCTGCCGAACTATCTCGGCCATCCCGACAACTACATCGTCGCCAACCCGCTGAAGACGCCGGCCCACATCGTGCCCGAATGGTACTTCCTGCCGTTCTACGCGATCCTGCGCGCCATCACCTTCAATGTCGGGCCGATCAACTCCAAGCTCGGCGGCGTGCTGTGCATGTTCGGCGCCATCGTCATGTTGTTCCTGGTGCCGTGGCTCGACACTTCGAAGGTACGCTCGGCCGTTTACCGGCCCTGGTACAAGCTGTTCTTCTGGCTGTTCGTGGCCGATGCCATCCTGCTTGGCTGGCTGGGCTCGCAGCCGGCCGAAGGCAGCTATGTGTTCATGGCGCAGATGGCGACATTGTTCTACTTCGCCTTCTTCCTGATCGCGCTGCCGGTGCTCGGACTGATCGAGACGCCGCGACGGCTGCCGAACTCGATCACCGAGGCGGTCCTCGAGAAGAACAAGGGCGGCAGCGGACATCCGGCGGGCGCTACTGCGGCGCCGGAAACCAAAGGCTGAGCGGGTAGAGAATCTAAGGGGATTTGGCATGAAAAAGATTCTCACCTCGCTGGCGCTGATCGGCCTCGTGGCCGTCGCCGCTGGGGCCGCGGGCACTCGGGCGATCGCCGCCGAAGAGGCACACAATGTGGCCAATCCGACACATTTCCCGATCGACGAGCCGAAGGAAATGGACTGGAGTTTCACCGGCCCATTCGGCACTTACGACAAGGCGCAGCTGCAGCGCGGCCTCAAGGTCTACAAGGAAGTCTGCTCGGCCTGCCATTCGATGAACCTGGTGGCTTTCCGCACGCTGTCGGACCTCGGCTATTCCGATGCGCAGATCAAGACGCTGTCGGCCGAGTACACGATCCATGACGGTCCCAACGATGCCGGCGACATGTTTGACCGTCCAGGCAAGCCGTCCGACCACTTTCCGCCGCCGTTCGCAAACGACGAAGCGGCCGCCGCTTCCAATGGCGGCGCTGCCCCGCCCGACATGTCGCTGCTGGCCAAGGCGCGCGGCGTCGAGCGCGGCTTTCCGCAATTCGTCTTCGACATCTTCACCCAGTATGACGCGGGCGGCCCCGACTATATCCACTCGCTGCTGACCGGCTACGACCAGACGCCGCCGGCCGGCATGGTGATCCCGGAAGGCACCCACTACAATCCGTACTTCATGTCCGGCGTGTCGCTGAAAATGCCCAAGCCGCTCTCCGACGGCCAGGTGACCTATGATGACGGTGCGCCGCAGACCGTCGATCAGTATTCCCGCGACGTCTCCGCCTTCCTGGCGTGGGCGGCTGAGCCGCATATGGAAGACCGCAAGAAGACCGGTTTTCGCGTTCTGGTGTTCCTGCTTTTGTTCGGCGCGCTGGTCTATCTCACCAAGCGCAAGGTGTGGGAAGGCGTGGCCCACTAGGCCACACAATCAAGTGATCGCGAAGGGCGCCGAGAGGCGCCCTTTTGCATTTCCGGAGGCTGGTCATGTCACATGGCCGTCATCGCATCCGGCGATCCTGTGCTGCTCTCATCAAAGGATCGCATTCATGAAAAGATACGCATCGCTCGCGGCAGGCCTGTTGCTGCTCATCCTCGGCTCGGCCGCGCAAGCGGAAGACGCTCAGCCCTTCGTCACCAACAAGGACGTCGACCTGACGATGATCCTGCCGCCGCCGCCGGCAAACGATTCGGCGCAGACCAAGGCCGAACTCGGCGAGGTGCTGACGCTGCAGGTGACGCGCACCCCGGAGATGGTCGCCAGCGCGGTGGCCGATGCCGAGGAGAATGTCTGGCGCTTTGCCGACGTCATGGGGCCGAAATTCAACAAGGAAACGCTGCCGAAATTCAGCGCTTTCTTCGATCGCGTGGTGGCTACCGAAGGGGCTGTCGTCGACCCGGCCAAGGATGTCTGGAAGCGCCCGCGCCCGCATCAGCTCAGCGATCTCGTCAAGCCGGCGGTCAAGCTGTCGAGCTCCGGTTCCTGGCCGTCTGGCCATGCCACCGTAGGCACGATGATGGGCATCATCCTGTCCGACATGGTCCCGGAAAAGCGCGCCGAGATCATGGCGCGTGCGGCCGAATACGCCCACAACCGCGAGGTCGGCGGCATCCACTATGCGTCCGACGTCGAGATGGGCAAGATTTCCGGCAGCGTTATTGCCGCGGTCCTGCTCAACCGGGACGACTTCAAGGCTGAATATGAAGTGGCCAGGGCCGAGCTTCGTTCCGATCTCGGCATGTAATCCTCGTCAGCCGGATTTAGACGGGAAGGGGCGCTTAAGGCGCTCCTTTTTTGTTAACGCTCGTGCTCAAGCGAAAGTTCGGCAATTAGTCCGTTGGCATGGCGGCATCAGGTTGATATTCGACGCATCGAACGGTGGCGAGAAGCTCGTCCCGCCATGGCCTTTGGAATTCGATGATGCGGCTCAGCGACTGTCACAACTTTTCCGATTTCCGGCGGATGGCACAGCAGCGGCTGCCCGGGCCGATCTTCAACTACATCGACGGCGCGGCCGACGATGAGGTCACTTATCGCCGCAACACCGAAAGCTTCGAGACCTGCGACCTTGTTCCCAACGTGCTGCGCGGAGTGAGCGAGGTCGACATGTCGGTGACGGTCATGGGCCAGAAGCTGGCGATGCCGTTCTATTGCTCGCCGACCGCCTTGCAGCGCCTGTTCCACCATCAGGGTGAGCGCGCGGTCGCCAGGGCCGCCGCCAAATACGGCACCATGTTCGGCGTCTCCTCGCTTGGCACCGTCAGCCTCGAGGAGGCGCGCGGCATCAGCAGCAGCCCACAGGTCTACCAGTTCTATTTCCACCGGGATCGCGGCCTCAACCGGGCGATGATGCAGCGCGCAAAGGCGGTTGGCGTCGAGGTGATGATGCTGACCGTCGACAGCATCACCGGGGGAAACCGCGAGCGCGACAAACGCACCGGCTTTGCCATTCCCTTCAAGCTCAATCTCGCCGGAATGGCACAGTTCGCGCTCAAGCCGGCCTGGGCGATCAACTATTTCACCCATGAGGGGTTCAAGCTGCCGCAGCTCGACGAGCATGTCGACATGGGCGGCGGCACGATGTCGATCAGCCGCTACTTCACCGAGATGCTAGACCCGTCGATGACGTGGGACGACGTGGCCGAGATGGTCAAGCTTTGGTCGGGTCCGTTCTGCCTCAAGGGCGTCATGTCGGTGGAGGATGCAAGACGCGCCGTCGACATCGGCTGCAGCGGCATCGTGCTGTCGAACCATGGCGGGCGGCAGCTGGATGGCTCGCGGGCGGCGTTCGATCAGCTTGCCGAGATCGTCGACGCCGTTGGCGACAGGATCGACGTCATCATGGATGGCGGCGTGCAGCGCGGCACGCATGTGCTGAAAGCGCTGTCGCTGGGTGCCAAGGCCGTCGGCGTCGGACGCTACTATCTGTTCCCGCTCGCGGCGGCCGGCCAGCCCGGCGTCGAACGGGCGCTTGAACAGATGCGGGTCGAGATCGAACGCGGCATGAAGCTGATGGGCTGCAGTTCGATCGAACAATTGTCGCGCAAGAACCTCCGTTTCAGGTAATCTCGACCCATGAAATCCTCCCTCGAAGACACATTGCTCGCCGCGATCCGCACCATTCCGGATTATCCCAAGCCCGGCATCCTGTTTCGCGACATCACCACGCTGCTCGGCAATGCGCGCGCCTTCCGCCGCGCCATCGACGAACTGGTGCATCCCTATGCCGGCCAGAAGATCGACAAGATCGCCGGCATCGAGGCACGCGGGTTCATCCTTGGCGGCGCCGTCGCCCATCAGCTCTCGGCCGGCTTCGTGCCGATCCGCAAGAAAGGCAAGCTGCCCTACGAGACGGTGCGCGTCGCCTATAGCCTGGAATATGGGCTGGACGAGATGGAGATGCACAAGGACGGCGTTGCTCCGGGCGAGAAGGTGATCCTTGTCGACGATCTGATCGCCACCGGCGGCACCGCGGAGGCGGCGGTCAAACTTCTGCGCCAGATCGGCGCCGACATCCTCGCTGCCTGTTTTGTCATCGACCTGCCGGACCTCGGCGGCCGCGCCAAGCTCGAAGCCCTCGGTGTGCCGGTCAGAACGCTGATAGGGTTCGAAGGACATTGAGGAGTGCTCTCCCTTCTCCTACAAGAAGGGAGAGGGAAAGTGGCGTTACTCGGCCTTCACCAGAACGGCGCTTTCGAACTCGAGCACCTTGTCGCCGGTGGAATCGAAAGCTTCCGAACGCAGCGCCAGCAGCCGCCAGCCGGGGCGTGAGGCGATTGGGCGGTGCGACAGCGCGGTGCGCGTGAAGGTGATGGTTTGCCCGGCATAGACCGGCTTCAGCCATTTCAGGTTCTTGAAGCCGGGCGAGGGACCGAATTCCGGCACTGGACCGGGACCGCTCCACGCAGCGATCTCGGCGTCCATACGGTTTTCCAGATTGAGTTTCATCCAGGTCGCGGCCGTGTGCCAGCCGGACGCGCAGAGGCCGCCGAGCACACTTTTCTTCGCGGCCTCCTCGTCGATATGGAAGATTTGCGGGTCGTACTTACGGGCGAAGGCCTTGATCGCCTCGGGCTCGAATGAGTGCGAGCCGAGCGTGACGGTGGTGCCGATACGGAAGAACTCGTCCAGTGTCATGCTTGGCTCCCCGCGGCATCGCGCGTGAGGAACATGACGGAGTTCTCGAGCTCGAAGACGCTTTCGCCACGCTGGTTGAACAGTTCGCTGCGCATGGTGACCAAGCCGAGTTGCGGCTTCGATTTCGACAGGCGCTTGGCAATAACCATCAGGGTGCCGGTCAGTTGGTCGCCGGCCAGGACCGGCTTCTTCCATTTGACCTGATCGACTCCGGGCGCGCCCTGGCAGGTCGAGTCCAGCAGGAACGCATCGCACAGCATGCGCATGAACATTGCGCAGGTGTGCCAGCCCGACGCTGCCAGCCCGCCGAGGATGCTGGCCTTACCGGCTTCCTCGTCGAGATGCATCGGCTGCGGGTCGAATTCTCCGGCGAATTCGACGATCTCGGCGGCACTCACGAGCTTCGAGCCGAGGTCGATCGATGCGCCCTCGATGAAGTCCTCATAGGCCCATGTTTTTATCTCTGCAGTCATGGTCTGGAATCCGGCTTGTCGACCCACGATCCCCAGGATCGGGGTTTCCGGATGCAGGCCGGCGTTCGTTTGGTCAAGCGATTTCTACTGCGCCAGCCTGTGGCAGCCGATCGACAGGGCCACTCAGAGCCAGCCGCGGCGGCGGAAGTACCAGAAGGGCAGGATCGCCGACAGCACCATCATGGCGATGGCGAAGGGATAGCCAAGCTCCCATTTCAACTCGGGGATGACGTCGAAATTCATGCCGTAGATCGAGGCGACCAAAGTCGGCGGCAGGAAGATGACGGCGGCGACCGAGAAGATCTTGATGATGGCGTTCTGCTCGATCGAGATCATGCCGAGGGTGGCGTCGAGCAGGAAGGAGATCTTCTGCGACAGGAAGGTGGCGTGGTCGGCCAGCGACAGCACATCGCGCGACAGCGTCTTGATGCGCGCCTTGGTGTCCTTGCTCATCTTGGTGCGGGTCGAGGCATGGGCGAAAAAGCCTGCCAGGCGCTGCAGCGAGATCAGGCTGTCGCGGATCGAAGACGCGATGTCCTCCTTGCGGCCGATGGCTTTCAGGAGTTCCTGAAAGTCGCGATTGCGCTTGGAAACCTTGGTCGATCGCGCTTCGAAGATATCGCGCGAGATCGCCTCGATGTCGCGGCCAGCGCGTTCCAGAATGTCGGCGAGACGGTCGACGATCGCCTCCAGCAAGCCGATCAGGATGGTGTCGCCGCTGGTGCAGCCGGTCGCCACCTTCTCGGCGCGCTGCGGAAAGGTCTTGAAGGCGTTCGGCTCGTGGTAGCGCACCGTGATCAGCCTTGTGCCGGCCAGCACGAAGGTAACTGGCGACATCAAGGGATCGTCGATTTCGGTCTGGGCGGGCAGGGTGGCGGTCATGAAATAGGCGCCGTCCTCGACATAGAGGCGGCTCGAAATCTCGATCTCCTCCATCTCCTCGCGCGTCGGAATGGCAACGCCGAGCCAGCTCTCGATCGTCGCTTCCTCTTCCTTTGTCGGGTTGAACAGGTCCGCCCAGACGATGGTCTCGCTGTTTGCCAGGAGATCGTCGACGACGCGCAGGCGATCATTGTCCACGACGAAGGCCTTGATCATCGCCTGGTATCCCTTGCTGGGGCCAAAGGGTGCGTTCGGATTGACGCGTCGTGTTGGATTGCACGGTTCTCGACGTCAGCGCCGACCGTGCTTCTGCCGCTTAGACCTGTGACGTGACAAAATCAAGACAAGTGGCGACCCAACCGATCGCCACGGGCCGGATCGGAAGATCACGCCGAGAAAGCTTCCCCGATTACTCGTCGGATGTTTGGGTGCCTGACAGGCCGGCGTCAGGTGTTGAACTTGAACAGCAGCACGTCGCCGTCCTGGACGACATACTCCTTGCCTTCGTCGCGCGCCTTGCCGGCTTCCTTGGCCGCCACTTCGCCGCCCAGTGTGACGAAGTCGTTGTAGGAGATGGTCTGGGCGCGGATGAAGCCGCGCTCGAAATCGGTGTGGATGACACCGGCGGCCTGTGGCGCCTTGTCGCCCTTATGGATGGTCCAGGCGCGCGTCTCCTTCGGCCCGGCGGTGAAATAGGTGATGAGATGCAACAGGTCGTAGCCGGCGCGGATGACCTTGTTCAGGCCGGGTTCGTCGAGGCCCAGCGACGACAGGAATTCCATTTCTTCCTCGTCGGAGAGCTGGGCGACTTCCGCCTCGATCGCCGCCGAGATCACCACGGTGCCGGCGCCTTGGGCGGTGGCCATGTTTTCCACGGCACTGGTGTGCTCGTTGCCGGTGGCGGCGTCGGCCTCGGCGACATTGCAGACATAGAGCACGGGATGCGAGGTCAGAAGGTTCAAGCCCTGCAGGATGCGCAAATCTTCGGGCGAAATACCCTTGAGCAGAATGCGGGTCGGCTTGCCGGCCTGCAGCAGTTCGAGCGCTGCCTCCATCAGCGGCAGCACGGTCGTCGCTTCCTTGTCCTTGCTGCCGGCGCGCTTGCGGAATTGCACGATGCGGCGTTCGAGGCTGTCGAGGTCGGCGAGCATCAGCTCGGTCTCGACCGTCTCGGCATCGGCGACGGGGTCGATGCGGCCCTCGACATGGGTGATGTCGTCATCCTCGAAGCAGCGCAGCACATGCACGATGGCGTCGACCTCACGGATGTTGGCGAGAAACTGGTTGCCCAGCCCTTCGCCCTTCGAGGCACCGCGCACCAGACCGGCAATGTCGACGAAGGATATGCGGGTCGGGATGATCTCCTTCGACTTGGCGATCGCGGCGATCTTCTGCAGGCGCGGATCTGGCACCGCCACCTCGCCGGTGTTCGGTTCGATGGTGCAGAATGGATAGTTGGCGGCTTGCGCCGCAGCCGTTCTGGTCAACGCGTTGAAAAGCGTCGACTTGCCGACGTTGGGCAAGCCAACGATGCCGCATTTGAAACCCATTTTTGTTCGGTCCTATCGGGAAAATAGAAATTTGATCAGGGCTATGGGCGATAGGGGTGATCAACGTCAAGCCCTTCGGTCCCCTTGATGCTCAGTCCTTGCCGCCGAACAGCTTCTTCAGCATGGCGGCCATTGGACCGCTTTCCGGCAGCTTGGCTGGCACCTGCTGCGGCCGTGCCTGGCGGACGTGACTTTGCTGCTTCTGCGCCGGCTGCTTCGGTGCCGGCTTTTCCGGTTGCGAGCCGGCCTTGCCCTGGACGGCGAGGCTGGTCTTGTTCATGAAGCCGGACTCGTCGCCCTTGGCGATCATGGCGGCGTTGTCGGCGATCGCGTCGAGCAGCGGTTCGAGCCATTCGCGGTCGGCCTTGTCGAAATCGCCGAGCACATGGTGCTGGACCATTTCCTTGACGCCGGGATGGCCGACGCCGATGCGTACGCGGCGATAGGCGTTGCCGACATGGCCGTCGATCGAGCGAATGCCGTTATGGCCGCCGGCACCGCCGCCAGTCTTTATGCGCAGCTTGCCTTCGGCAAGGTCGATCTCGTCATAGAAGACGGTGAGCGCGGAAAGCTCGAGCTTGTAGAAGCGCAGTGCTTCGCCGACCGACTGGCCGGACAGGTTCATGAAGGTCTGCGGCTTGATCAGGACGATTTTTTCGCCGCCGAGCGTGCCCTCGGAAATCAGGCCCTGGAATTTCTTCGTCCAGGGCGAAAAGGAATGGCGGCGGGCGATTGCGTCCGCCGCCATGAAACCGACATTGTGGCGGTTGCTGGCGTATTTCGCGCCCGGATTGCCGAGGCCTGCAAAGACAAGCATCGTCTGCTCCGGGCGGGAAAGAGTTACTTCTCTTCGGCGGCAGGAGCCGCTTCGGGTGCAGCCACTTCAGCCGTCTCTTCCGTCTCCGGCTTCATCGCCGACGAACCGGCAATGGTCGCGATGGTGAAGTCGCGGTCGGAGATCACAGGCTTGACGCCAGCCGGCAGCTTGACCGCCGAGATGTGGATCGAGTCGCCGATGTTGGCGCCGGTGAGATCGACGGTGATGAATTCCGGGATCGCATTGGCCGGGCAGTGGAACTCGACTTCGTGACGCACGATGTTGAGCACGCCGCCGCGCTTGATGCCGGGCGACTTGTCCTCGTTGATGAAGTGGACAGGCACGTCGACATTGACCTGGGTGTCCTTGCCGATGCGCAGGAAGTCGACATGGACAGGGAAATCCTTGACCGGGTCGAGCTGGAAGTCCTTCGGCAGGACCTGGATCTTCTTGCCGTCGACATCGATCGTGGCGATCGTGGTCAGGAACCCGCCGCCATGGATCTTGTAATAGATGTCCTTGTAGGTGAGCGCGATAGCCAGGGGAGGCTGCTTGTCACCATAGATTACTGCAGGCACTTTACCGTTGCGGCGAACTGCACGGGCGGACCCCTTACCGACCTGTTCGCGTGCTTCGGCCTTGAGCTCGTAAGTGTCGTGGCTCATGGCATTTCCTTTCGGTTTACTGGAGCGCTCACGGTTGGCAGAGTGCCTGGACCGTAAACGTCGAAAGCCGACATACCCACGCATGATCTGGTCCGAAAACCGGAATCCACTTTTCGGGATCATGCGGGAAGGCGGCCTTCCGCCGCGTTGCCTCCAAGGGTGTCTACGCGGGTGGCGGCTCTATAGCGGAAGGCGGCCGGAGGTGCAAGCCAAAGGCACGCCCGGCCCGGTGCAGTCCAGGCGGGTGCTATCCGCGCTTTTCAATGACGGCATAGAGCACGTTGCGGTTCTCGCCGAAGAACACCTGCGCCTCGACGGCGTTGCGGTCGACACTGGCATTGACGATGTTCCACATATCGACCTCCGACCGCAGCAGCAACACCCAGTCCATGAATGTCTCCCGGTAGCCGGCGTCAGGCGTGCCCTCGGCGTAGTTGGCAAACAGGAACGTCCCGTTCGGCTTCAACATCTGCAGGCAGGTCTTCGTGAGTTTCACCGCGACGTTGTGGGCGAGGTAGTCATAAAGGCCGGAGGCATAGACGAAATCGAACTTGCCGAGCTTGTGGCCTCGCGTGAGCACGGTCCGCACCGAGCCGTCGATGGCTTCGACCGCGGTGCCCTGGAAATCGCGCGCGATCAGCCCAACGCTCTGGGGATCCTGATCGAGCGCAACCCAACGCTTGAGACGGCCCTCCGCCAAGGCGACCGAACGATTGGCTTCCCGCAAATGGCCGGCCGCGATCGCCAGGACCTCGGTTTCCGGTCCGTTCTTGGTTGCGATCTGATCGACGTATCGGGTCAAGAGATCGCGCCGCTCCCGCGCGGCGACGCATGACGGTACGTTCTGGGTATGGCTGTACAGGGCCTTGCCGACCTCCGAGGCGCTGGCCACGCTCTCTGCCACATGCGGATCGCAATAAATGTAATCAAGCAACTGCGCGTCGCCGGAATAGCCCCTGGGCTTGGTGAAGGACCAGTGCGTCAGCGGATCCTGGAGAAAATACTTCAGGATCGGATGGTTCTGCGCCACCGGTATCAACGCATGCCAGACGTCGGGATGAACCTTGGAATGCAGGCCATTGAGGAAGGACAGCAAGCGACCGACGATCTCGGCGGGGTTCTTGTCCTGTTCGATCTGCTGCTGTGTCGCGTGGAGAATGAGCACCAGCTCCGCGCGCGCGGTTTCGAACGCCTCGCCATGATGCTCGAGCTTTCCCCGAGGCAGCGTGCCGGCGAGCATCTCGGCAGTAATCAAGCTTTTGCCATCAAGAACGGTCTGCACGCCATCACTCCATAGTTAACAGTCGGTTAACTTATTGCGTAGAATGCTCCCTTTGCCAATGTCGGGCCAACGGCATTTTATCTTTATGATTAATTTCCCGCAAACCATGTTCCTCTTTAGACGGCTTCCGGCCCGAATTCCGGGTTCGAGTTAACGGAAACTTGTCTTGCCCGATTGCATTTGTTTGCCCGGCGTCGCAATCGCCGTCGCGTCCTAAGGAGCCGGCCCGCGTGGGGGCAGAAGCTGGAAATGAGTTCGGAAAACAAAATCCCTTTCAAACGGGGTCTATTGTGATGAACGAACACCTGTCATCCGTGTTGGTCGATGCGGTTGATGCGGAGCCGTACGAGCCGCGCTATGAACTGAGCGCCGACGAGCTCCGCACCCTTTACCGCACCGAAGCGCAGGCGACGCGAAGAGGAGAAGCCAGGCCAGGGCTTTGGATCGCGGTTGCCATCTATCTCTTGTTTTCGGCAACCGATCTGCTGCTGATCCCGGATGTTGCGGCCTACACGATCACGGCGCGCTTCGCGGTCGGCTTGAGCGCGCTTTTGATCCTCGAAGCACAGCTTCGCCGGGGGATTGGAACGGAATGGCTCGACGTGACCTGTGCCGGAGCCATCATCTTCGGCTATGTTGGTTGGTTGTGCCCAGCGGTTCTTGGCGCGGACAAGGAAAGCGTCTCCTACTATATGGTCTTCGGGACCATCTTCATGATGAGCGCAAACCTTTTCTTTACGTTCAATTTCAAGCTTTCCATCGTAACTTCCGCAATAATATTGTGCATACTTTACATCGTGAATTATTTCGTTCCTTCAACCCTTACATACAAAATGGTATTCGGGGCTTTCTATATATCCTGTTTCACGTTCACCTCGTATGTGAACTGGAAGCTGAATGAGGAACGCTACAACGTCTTCCTGAATGCCCTGGAAGCCAAGATCCAGCACAATGAGGCGACCGAACGCGGCAAGGCCCTGCTGAGATTGTCGCGGACCGATCCGCTGACAGGTCTGGAGAACCGGCGCGCGATCGACGAGAAGCTGCGGGACTATTGGAGCGATTGGCAAAAGGTCGGCACCAGTTTCGGGGCAATCCTCATCGACGTGGACTTCTTCAAGAAATTCAACGACTGCTACGGCCATCAGGAAGGCGACCGCTGCCTGATCCATGTCGCCAATGCCCTTAGCGAGATGATCAAACAGTATAATGGTTCCATAGGCCGCTACGGCGGCGAAGAGTTCATCGTCCTGGCGCGCATGGAGACAAAAGAGCAGATCCTGAACATCGCGGAAGCCATTTGCAGCACGGTGGAGAACCTGGCGCTTACCCACGAGCTCCGGCGCGACGGCGTCTCGATCGTAACGGTGAGCGTTGGCGCCGCATTCACCAGGACGCAGACCGGGGCCAAGCTGGAGAAGATCATCCACGAGGCCGATCGCGCTCTCTATCTGGCAAAAGCCGGCGGCCGAAATTGTGCCCGGCTGTTCGATCCAACCGATCCGCAAAGCAGCGACGAGAGTGAGAACATTGCGGCCTTGCTGAAGATCGCGATCGGCCAGAATCTCGTTTCACTCGTTTATCAGCCCATCCAGGATGTCAAATCGGACCGGGTCGAAGCGGTGGAGGCTCTGATGCGCCTCAAGATGCTGGACGGCACATCGGTTCCGCCCAGCCTGTTCATTCCCGTCGCCGAACGAACCGGCGCGATCCTGGAACTCGGGCGCTGGGCGATAAGGACAGTGTGCGCCGAGCTCCTGGCAGACGATCACGTCCATGTCGTCAGTGTCAACGTCTCCCCGATCCAGCTTAAGACACCGGGCTTCGCAACGTCTGTTGCGACCATTCTGGGCGAGACCCGCGTCGCCGGCAGCAGACTGGCCTTCGAGATCACCGAAGGGCTGGAGATGGAGATGCATTCGGACATCCTGCGCTGCATCAGCGACCTGAAGCTGCTCGGGATCAAGATATGGCTCGATGATTTCGGGACGGGCTTCGCGGGCCTTTCGTGGCTTCGCCTGATCGATTTCGATACGGTGAAGATCGACCGCTCGTTTCTTCACGACTGCAGTTCCCCGAGCGGCAAGGCAATGCTGCAGGACATTATCACCCTGGTCCGAAATCGCGGCCACAAGATCCTGGTCGAAGGGGTGGAAACCGACGAGCAGATGGTCTTGATGCGCGAATTCGGCATAGACAAGATCCAGGGCTTCCATGTCGGCCGCCCCGCTCCCGCCGTCAGTTTCCAGGCAAAGCGGGCCATGCGCAAACGGTCATTTGCCGTGCTTAAGTCCGCATGATGACGTGTGGGCGGTGGCATTTGGCTTAGAGCTTAGGCCGCTATTTGGCCGCGACGGGCCAAAAGCCGAAGTCTAGCTGACTTCATCTGAGCGCCGCGCCGGCTTCCAGTTTCTGGCCTGCTTCATATCGGCAGGAACACCGTCAGCGGGCTGAGCCGCGGCGGATGTCGAGACGCGGCCCGGCACCAAAGACGACCACGTGGAGAAGGCCGGCGACAGATCAGCCCGACATCGCCGTCAGGATCATCGCACCATCCGCTTGGCGGACCGGGTCAAGATCGCCACCGGCGGCAAGGTGATTGCGTCTACTTTTTCCTGATGGGGATCTCGCGCAAAACACCTTGCTTCCGCGAAACGGCTCGATCGAGGAATGCTATTCCCTAGATTAGTCTATTAAAACCATATATTTACTTTAATATGTGACTCCCGGCCCTACCCTGCCAGCTCAACCACGATTGCTTGCAGGATTCCGGAACCGACAATGAGCAAGACCATCCGCTTCAATGCCTTCGAAATGAACTGCGTCGGTCACCAGTCGCCCGGCCTCTGGCGCCACCCGCGTGACCGGTCCTGGGACTACAAGGATCTGGAGTATTGGACAGATCTCGCCAGGCTTTTGGAGGCCGGGTTCTTCGACTCCGTCTTCATCGCCGATGTGATCGGCTATTATGATGTCTACAAGGGCAACCTCGACAATGCGTTGCTGCAAGGCGTGCAAATCCCGGTGAACGATCCGTTGCAGCTCGCCAACCCGATCGCCTTGGCCACCAAACATCTCGGCATCGGCATCACGGCTTCGACGAGCTTTGAGCATCCCTACACCTTCGCACGCCGCCTCTCGACGGCGGACCACCATACCAAGGGCCGTATCGGCTGGAACATCGTCACGTCCTATCTGGAGAGCGGGGCCAAGAACATCGGCCAGGGCGGGCTGCGCAGCCACGACAATCGTTATGACGTTGCAACCGAATATGTCGAAGTCCTCTACAAGCTGTTCGAGGGCAGTTGGGAAGAGGGAGCCGTGCTGCGCGACAAGGAGCGCGGGATATTTGCCGATCCGACAAAAATCCACGAGATCGGCCACAAGGGAAAATATTTCGATGTGCCGGGCTTTCACCTATGCGAACCTTCGCCACAGCGCACGCCCGTTCTCTTCCAGGCCGGCGCCTCGGGTGCCGGCAAGCAGTTCGCCGCCGGCCACGCCGAATGCGTGTTCATCTCGACGCCTCTGAAGGATGCCACCCGCGCCTATGTCGCGGAAATCCGCAAGCGCGCCGCCGAGCAGGGTCGCGATCCGAAAAAGGTGCTGATCTACGCGATGGCAACCATCATCGTCGATGAAACCGACGAAAAGGCACGGGCTAAATATCAGGATTACGCGAACCACGCCTCCTATGACGGCGCCCTGGTCCTGATGTCTGGCTGGACCGGCATCGATTTCGGACACTACAAACCGACGGATACGGTCAAGAAGGTCAAGACAAACGCGATCATCTCCGCCGTCGAGCATCTGGCCGGAGGCGACAAGGTCTGGTCCATCGAAGAGCTTGCAAAATGGGGCGGCATTGGCGGTCTCGGGCCGCTTTTCGTGGGATCGCCATCGACGATCGCCGATCTTCTGCAGGAGTGGGTCGAGGAAACCGACATCGACGGCTTCAACCTGGCTTATGCGCTGGCGCATGACAGCTTTGCCGACGTCATCGGATACGTCGTGCCGGAACTGCAGAAGCGCGGGGTCTACGCGACGCAGTATCGCGAGGGCACACTGCGCGAAAAGCTGTTCGGCGAAGGCCCCTATCTGCCGGCAAACCATCCGGCCCATCGCTTCCGCGACATCGAACGCGTCAAGCGCGACGAGGCCGCGGCGCAATCAACCTTGACCGAAGGGCATGCCCGCCAATCCGAACCGGCCTGACATCATCCCTGCACGGCGCCGGAGGGAAAGCGGCCCGCGCCGCCGGACCGTCGGACTTTGCCTCTGTTAGCCACCATGGAGCGCTGAATTCATGACAACGCCATCCGCACCCGCATTGGAAGTCAAGAACATCTCCCTCGCATTCAAAGGCGTGAAGGCGATCTCCGATCTAAGTTTCGAGGTGGCGCCTCAGGAAATCTGCGCCCTGATCGGCCCGAATGGGGCGGGAAAAAGCTCGCTGCTGAACATCCTGAACGGCGTCTATGTTCCCGATTCAGGCGAGATCATCTTCGAGGGCGAACATTTCCATCGGATGCAGCCGCTGGAGGCCGCGCGCCGCGGCATCGGCCGCGGGTTCCAGAACAACGCGCTGTTTTCGGGAATGAGTGTCGCCGACAATGTCATTGCCGGCCTGTCCAGGCATGCTCGCGCAACGCTCCTGGAAGAAGCACTGCTTTTGCCGCGCGCACGCGCCGAGGCGCGCCGTTTCCGCGAGCGCGCCCATGAAGTCCTGCGCCTCTTCGATCTGGAGCGGCATGCCGAGACCACCGTGGCCTTGCTGCCCTACGGCGTGCAGAAGAAGGTCGAACTAGCGCGCGCCATTGTCGCGGCTCCCCGCCTGCTGCTTCTCGATGAACCGCTGGCAGGCATGAACAGCGCCGAGAAACAGGAAATCGCGCAGATCATTGCCAGGCTGAACCGCGACCTGAAGCTGACGATCGTGCTGATCGAGCACGATATCGGCATCGTGCTGAAGCTCGCTCACCATGTCGTCGTGCTCGATTACGGGCGCAAGCTGGCCGATGGCGCGCCGGATACCATTCGCGACAATCCCGAGGTCATCGCCGCGTATCTGGGCCACGACAAGGTTGAGATCGCCGCATGAACATGTTTCTCGAAACCCTCATCGGCGGCCTGCTGGCGGGCACGATGTACTCGCTCGTCGCCATCGGCTTCGTGCTTATCTACAAGGCCTCCGGCGTCTTCAACTACGCGCAGGGGTCCATCCTGCTGTTTGCAGCCCTGACCTTCGTGTCGCTGACCGATCAGGGTGTGCCGGTGCTGGTGGCGCTGGCGATCACGGTGGTCGTGCTTGCGCTGATGGCAGTCGGGATCGAGAGGCTGATCCTGCGCCCGCTCGTCAACCGCAGCCCGATGACGCTGTTCATGGCGACGCTCGGGCTGGCCTACATCGTCGAAGGGACAGCCCAAGGGCTCATGGGGTCGCAGGTCAGGGCGCTCGATCTCGGCATCGAGGATCTGCCGATCTTCCTCGGCGACATCATGATCAGCCAGTTTGATCTCACCGCCGCCGCAGTCGCGCTCGTCCTGGTGGTGGCCCTGTCGCTGCTGTTCAACAAGACCCGCCTCGGAGTTGAGCTCAGGGGCGTGGCCGACGATACTCGCGCCGCTCTCTCCATCGGCATCGATGTCAACCGCATCTGGCAGATCGTCTGGACCATTGCGGGGCTCGTCGGGCTTGTGGCCGGTCTGCTCTGGGGCGCCCGCCAGGGCGTGCAGTTCTCATTGTCGCTGGTGGTGCTGAAGGCCCTGCCGGTGCTCATCATCGGCGGCTTCACCTCTATCGCCGGCGCCATCGTCGGCGGGCTCGTTGTCGGTGCAACGGAAAGCCTAGCCGAAACCTATATCGGCCCCTTCCTCGGCGGCGGCATCACGCCCTGGTTTGCCTATGCGCTGGCGCTCGCCTTCCTCTTCATCCGCCCCGCCGGTCTGTTTGGCGAACAGAAAATCGAAAGAGTCTGAATCATGTCCGATATTGAACTCCGGCTTACCGGCGGCATAGGCGAGGGCGCAAGCACCCGGACACTGGCCGGCATAGCCGCAGCTGCCCTCATTGTTGCCCTACCTTTCCTCGCCACGGAATACTGGATCAATGCTATCGCCGTGCCGTTCCTTATTCTGTCGCTGGCAGGTCTCGGCCTTAACCTTTTGACGGGTTATGCCGGCCAGATATCGCTCGGCGCCGGTGCGTTCATGATGGTGGGCGCCTATGCGGCATTTGCCTTCCAGCTGCGGCTGCCCGAACTGCCGCTGCCATTCGCGCTGATAGCTTCCGGCATCGTCGCCGGCGCGGTCGGGTTCGCCTTCGGCTTTCCCTCGACCCGCATCAAGGGTTTCTATCTGATCGTCAGCACGCTTGCCGCGCAGTTCTTCTTCGAATGGCTGTTTCTCAAATTTCCGTGGTTCTACAACGGTGATCCGTCCGCCACGATCTCGCTTCCAGCGGGTCTGTCCGTCTTCGGCATCGATCTCAACAGCCCGCACGGACGCTATTACCTGACGCTCGCCAGCGTCGCCGTGCTGACCTGGCTTTCCTACAATCTCGTGCGCAGCCAGACCGGTCGCAACTGGATGGCCATCCGCGACATGGATACGGCAGCGGCCGTGATCGGCGTGCCGATCCTGCGCGCGAAACTCCAGGCCTTCGCCGTATCGAGCTTCATCTTGGGCATTGCGGGCGCACTCTGGGCATTTGCGTATCTCGGATCGGCCAGCGTGCAGAGCTTCGGCCTGACGCGATCCTACCAGATACTCTTCATCATCATCATTGGCGGCATGGGCACCATTCGCGGCGCTTATTTCGGAGCCGCCTTCGTCAGCCTGTTGCCGCTGGCGCTCGACTGGCTGTTCCAGCGGCTGCTCGGCGGCCATGTCGACGCCGGACTGCTTCAAAACATCCAGAAGGTGATCTTCGGGGTCCTCATCCTCTGGTTTCTCATCAAGGAACCGGAGGGACTAGCCCGCTTGCTGCAAAGACAGCGTGGAGATTTAGGCAATCGCCGCCTTGCGCGGCTCAAAATCAGGAGACAGACGTGAAGCAACTGATCATTGCCGCGCTTTTGGCGGGTGGCGCCTTCGTGGCGAGCCCCGCCACGCTCAACGCCGCGGATGTGTCGCAATATATCCCGCTGCCGACCTATCGTGTCGGTGCCTACGCCTCTTCGGGCGAACTCTGGTGGGCAGGCGAAAGGGACTATTTCCGCTATATCAATGAGGTCGAGGGCGGCATCGACGGGATAAAACTCAACTACGAAGAGTTCGAGACCGAGTGGAGCCCGGACCGGACTGTCGAGGTCTACGAGCGGGTCAAGGGCGGCAAGGATGGTTCGCCGATCGCTTTCTTCTTCACGCACGGCACGCCCGCGACCTATGCGCTGCTCGAGAAGGCTGCCGCCGACAAGATCCCGCTGATCGATCCGGCCGGTGGGCGCACCGAATCCATCGACGGCAGGGTGTTCCCGTATGCCTTCCCGCTGCTGTTCAGCTATTACAGCCAGGCCTCGACCGGCATCAACTATATCGCGTCCAAGGTCGGTGGGTTCGATAAGCTCAAGGGCTTGAAGATAGCAACCGTCTATCACGACAGCGCCTATGGGCGTGCCACCCAGCCCGCTGTCGACCTGCTCGCCAAGAAATACGGCTTCGAGAACATCCAGATCCCCGTCGCCGATCCAGGCAATGAACAGTCGCCGCAATGGCGCCAGGTCCATGAGCTGAAGCCGGACTGGGTGTTCTTGCGCACCTGGGGTGTCTCCACCGTGGTGGGCATCAAGACGGCAGCCCGCTTCGGCTTTCCGGCCGATCATATCATCGGCGACGTCTGGGCCGGCTCCGAATCCGACGTCATCCCGGCCGGGAAGGCGGCGATCGGCTATTCCGCCCTTGCGCCTTATCCGGCGGGGGCCGATTTCGAGATCCATCAGCGGCTCAAGAAATTCATTCTCGACGCCGGCAAGTCCGACCTGCGCGATCAGAAGTATTTCGGCGCCGTCAATTACAATGTCGGTCTGGTCAATGCCGCGCTCGCCGTGGAGGCGCTCCGCACCGGCTACAAGAAGTTTGGCGCTCGTCCCCTGAATGGCGATGAAGGCCGGTGGGCCTTCGAGCATCTGACCATCGACGAAAACCGTCTCAAGGAGATCGGCTTTGTCGGCCTGCTGCAGCCGATCCAGATCACGCCGCTTGACCATGAAGGCGGCGGCGCTGCCCGCATCCAGAGCTGGGATGGCAAGAAGTGGGTTCTCCAGACCGACTGGATCAAGGCCGACCACGAAGCGCTACGGCCACTGATCGAGCAGCAAGCCGCCGCCTATGCCAAGGAACACGGCATCGCACCGCGTACGCCAGATACCGAAACCAATTGATATTCCACTTGATAGTCCCACCGGGGGAGGGGCGTCGTGCCCCTCCTTGCCTGAAACAGGAGTTCACCATGCACCAAAAGCTCGCCATGCACCAAAAGCTCTTGCGCGCTGCCCTGGCGGCTGCCACTTCGTTGCTGCTGCTTGCCAGTGCAGCCAAGGCCGTTGAAACCCAGCCGGGTCCCGACAGCGACAAACAGTTTTTCCCGATCGCCAGCTATCGCGTCGGCCCCTATGCGGCGTCGGGCGCTTCCATCTGGGCCGGGCAGATCGATTATTACCGCTATATCAACGAAGTCGAAGGCGGCATAAACGGCGTCAAGATTGTCTGGCAGGAATGCGAGACCGAATGGACGGCCGAAAAGGGCATCGAATGCTATGAGCGCTTCAAGCACGGGTTGAACGGCGCTCCGGTCGCCGCCTATTTCCCGAACGGCGCGCCGGCCGCCTATGCGCTTTCCGACCGCGCGGCCACGGACAAGATACCGCTGGTAACACTTGCCTACGGTCGCACCGAGGCCACCGACGGGCGTGTGTTCCCCTATATCTTTCCGGTCATGGTGACCTTCTACAGCGAGGCGTCGGCGGTCGTGAACTATGTTGCCGAGCGCGAAGGCGGCTTCGACAAGCTCAAGGGAAAGAAGATCGCCACCGTCTACCATGACAGCGCCTATGGCCGCGAGACGCTTGATCCGCTCGCCCTTCTGGCAAAGAAATACGGTTTCGAGAATATCCAGATTCCCGTTGCCGATCCGGGCAGCGAACAATCCTCGCAGTGGCGGCAGGTCCGCGAAGCAAAGCCGGACTGGGTGTTCCTGAGAACCTGGGGTGTTTCGACGCCGGTAGCCATCAAGACCGCGGTGCGTTTCGGCTTTCCCGCCGACCACATCATCGGCGATGTCTGGGCTTCGTCCGAGGAAGACGTGATCCCGGCCGGCGAAGCGGCGAAGGGATATCTGGCGCTGACGCCTTATCCGGCCGGCGCCGACTTCAAGATCCACGAGCGTTTGAAGAAGGACATCATCGACGCCGGCAAGTCCGACCTGCGCGATACCAAGGCCTTCGGCAGCGTCTATTACAATTCAGGTCTCGTCGGCGCCCTGCTCTCTGTGGAGATCGTTCGGCAGGCCCAGGCCAAGTTCGGCAACCGCCCGATCACCGGAGAAGAAGGCCAGTGGGCGCTGGAGCACCTGAAGCTTGATGACGCAGCCCTTGAAAGGGCAGGTTTCCGAGGCCTGGTGCAGAACCTCCAACTGACGCCCGCGGACCATGAGGGCGGCGGCGCGGTGCGCGTGCAGCAATGGAACGGGTCCAAATGGTCTCTCGTCAGCGACTGGGTGCAGGCCGATCGCACAACGCTGCGTCCGTTGATCGACGCGAAATCCGAGGCCTATGCCAAGGAGCATGGAATTACGCCCCGCGATATCGGCAGCAACTGACAGGACGCGGCGGCCGCTTTGACGGTTTCCCACGATAAGGAGAAACGCCATGACCACGACATCGAAGCCCGTCGCCCCGGCGGCTGATCAGGACACCCTTCTCGAAGTGTCGGGCATCGAAGTCGTCTATGGGGGCGCCATTCTGGCCGTCGCCGATGTGTCGCTGACGATCGGCAACGGCGAAATCGTTGCTTTGCTTGGAGCGAACGGTGCCGGCAAGAGTACTGTGCTCAAGGCGATTTCGGGCCTGGCCAGCGCCGATCGGGCCAAGGTGCGCCGGGGGCATATTCGCCTCGACGGTGAGGATATTCTCGGGCTTGCGGCCAACAGACTGGCAACGCGGGGCATCGTCCACGTCATGGAAGGGCGCCATGTCTTTTCGCATCTGACGGTCGAGGAGAACCTCTTGACCGGCGCATTTCTGCACCGGCCAAGCCGCAAGGAGCTGCAGCGTCAGCTCGACGACGTCTACGGCTGGTTTCCACGCCTGCGCGACAAGCGGCGCACGCATGCCGGGCTTGCGTCCGGCGGCGAACAGCAGATGCTGGCCATCGGCCGGGCGTTGTTGACGCAACCAAGGCTCGTCCTGCTCGACGAGCCCTCCATGGGGCTCGCACCGCGCATCGTTCAGGAAATCTTCGCGATCATCGCGCGCCTTAACCGGGAGAAAGGGACGGCCTTTCTGCTGGCGGAGCAGAATGCGGCTCTCTCGCTTGCCTACGCACAGCGCGGCTATGTTCTTGACACCGGCCGCGTGGCGCTCGAAGGGCCGGCGGCCGACCTTGCAGCGCGTGACGATCTCCACCGCATCTATCTGGGCGACGCGCCCTGACGCAGTCGTCGCGTTCGATCCGCGAATGTCTTCGAGGATGCATCTCGCGGGCAGAGGCCGGCGGGTGAGGTCCGACCGTCGAGAAGGCCGGGCCGGCTACCGGTCGCCGATCAACGCGGTGCGTAGCGCCTGGATCTGCCGGTTCAAGGCATCGAGCTGCGCCAGCGTCATGCCCGAGCGCTCGATCAAGGCTTCATTCAGGCAGTTGCATTGCACCAGCAGCCCGCGCCCGGCTGATGTCAGGTCGACCTGCACCTGGCGTTCGTCGGTCTGGCTGCGCTGGCGGGTCACCAGCCCGGCCTGCTCCATTCGCTTTACCAGCGGCGTGACGGTGCTCGATTCCAGAGCGAGCCTGTGGGCGATCGTGCCGACCGACATGCCGTCAGCCTCTCCAAGTGCGTTCAGTACCAGGTACTGCGGATAGGTGATGCCCATCTCGTCCAGCATAGGCTTGTAGCTGCGGTTGATGGCCATGCTGGTGGCATAGAGCGTGAAACAGAGCTGATTGTCCAACGGGAGAGGCACGGCGCATTCCTTTTGCCAATATGGGCGTCAATTCGATACCACGAAAAATAATATCGCGATACATATTTTTGTGGACAAGGGTTTTGAGTCGCGCTAGCTAAATCGTTATCGCGATATCGTTTATCGCGAAAATAACAGAAGGAGATTGAGATGACCTCGCAAACCAAGCCCAGTTCCGGCAGCGGTACGATCACCACCAAGGACGGAACGCAGATTTACTACAAGGACTGGGGGACCGGGCAGCCTGTCGTCTTTCATCACGGCTGGCCGTTGAGCAGCGACGATTGGGACGCTCAGATGCTGTTCTTCCTGTCACAGGGCTACCGTGTCATTGCACATGATCGTCGTGGCCACGGCCGCTCGACCCAGACCGATATCGGCAACGAGATGGATACCTATGCCGCCGACGTCGCGGAACTCACCGCTCATCTGGACCTCAAGAACGCCATCCATGTCGGCCATTCGACCGGCGGCGGCGAAGTGGCGCGCTATGTCGCCAAATACGGCGCCGAAGGCCGTGTCGCCAAGGCGGTGCTGATCGGCGCGGTGCCGCCGATCATGCTCAAGACCGCTGCCAATCCCGGCGGCCTGCCGATCGAGGTCTTCGACGGCTTCCGCTCTGCCCAGGCAGCCAATCGCGCCCAGTTCTTCCGCGATGTTCCCGCCGGTCCATTCTATGGGTTCAACCGCCCGGGCGCGGACATCTCGCAGGGCGTCATCGACAATTGGTGGCGCCAGGGCATGATGGGCGGCACCAAGGCGCATTATGATTGTATCAAGGCTTTCTCGGAAACCGACTTCACGGAGGATCTGAAGGCAATCGACGTGCCGGTCCTGGTCATGCACGGAGACGACGACCAGATCGTTCCGATCGCCGACTCGGCGCTGCTGACGATCAAGCTGCTCAAGAAGGGCGAGCTTAAGGTCTACGAGGGTTTTCCGCACGGCATGGCCACAACCCATGCCGATGTCATCAACGCCGACCTGCTGGCCTTCTTCAAGGCATAGGGCTTTCCGAATAGCCTACAAAAATGCACCCGCCTGATGGCGGGTGCATTTTTTGTGAGGTTCAGATTAGCGTGATCTAGGCAACTAACTGCGCTTTGCGTGCTTCCTTCATGTTCGGCAGGAACACGGTGAGCAATCCAAGAAACGGCAAATACGAGCAGATCTGGAAGACGAAATCGATGCCCTTCATGTCGGCGACGATGCCGAGCACGGCCGCCGCGATGCCGCCCATGCCGAAGGCGAAGCCGAAGAAGATGCCGGCGATCATGCCGACGCGGCCCGGCACGAGCTCCTGCGCAAAGACGACGATGTTCGAGAAGGCCGAGGACAGGATCAGGCCGATCAGCACCGTCAGCACCATCGTCCATTCCAGATTGGCGTAGGGCAGGGCGAGCGTGAAAGGCAGCACGCCGACGATGGAGAACCAGATCATCGCCTTCTGTCCGTAGCGGTCGCCGAACGGGCCGCCGAGCAGGATGCCCAGCGCCGAGGCACCGAGGAACAGGAACAGCATGACCTGCGACATCTGCACCGAAACGCCGAACTTATGCATGGAATAGAAGGTGTAGTAGCTGGCGAGGCTGGCGATGTAGGCATTCTTGCTCAGCACCAGCAATGTCAGCACGATCAATGCATTCGTCACCTTGCGGCGCGGGAAAGGCGAAACGAAGCTCGCCGCCTTGCGGGTGCCCTGCGCGGCACGCAGCCGGCTGTACCAGCCGCCGACCTGCCACAAAACGATGATGCCGATCAGCGAGCCGACGGCGAACCAGGAAATGCTGGTCTGGCCGAACGGCACGACGATGAAGGCCGCCAGTAGCGGCCCCATGGACTGGCCGAAATTGCCGCCAACCTGGAACAGTGACTGCGCCAGGCCGAAGCGGCCGCCGGAGGCGAAGCGGGCGATGCGCGAGGATTCCGGATGGAAGATCGCCGAGCCGATGCCGATCAGCGAGGCGCCGATCAGCAGCAGCGAATAATGCCCGGCATAGGCGAGCACAATCAGGCCGATCAGCGATGACGCCATGCCGTAGGGCAGCGAGTAGGGCATCGGCCGCTTGTCGGTGATCATGCCGATCACAGGCTGCAGCAGCGACGCGGTCACCTGGAAGGTGAAGGTCAACAAGCCGATCTGCCAGAAATCGAGGCCATAATTCTCTTTCAGGAGCGGGTAAATGGCCGACAGCAGCGACTGCATGATATCGTTGATGCAATGGCAGAAGCTCACCGCCAGGATGACGGTGAAGGCCGTCGCCTGGGCTGAAGCGTGACTGGTGGTCGCCGGTGGGGCGACGCTGGCGGCTATCGTATCGGTCAAGGTAGGCTCCGTGGTCTTTTTGGCGGGCAGGCCCGCAGGCAGTTGACGGACGCACCTGCGGCCGCCTTGTCGGACGCTCCTGTGGAGCGCTTGGGGACGGTGCCTTATAAGCTGCTTGCGGGATGACTTCTTTCGTGGTTTGGTCCAATAGTTTCGCAAGTGGGCCATATCGGATGCCGCACGGCAAAGAAGTCTTTCACGCTGGCAACGCCAATCTCGGCCAGTTGCACGAGAGCCGCTGGCAGTGGCTTGAGCAAGTGGCCGGGCCGGCGGTGGCATTGCCGACCGAATATCCCGATGGCTACCGTGTGCCGCAGCACCGCCACAGCCGCAGCCAGCTCTTGCATGCGCTTGTCGGCGTGGTGTTGGTGACGACGCGCTACGGGCGCTGGATGGTGCCGCCGGACCACGCGATGTGGATTCCAGCCGGCACCGAGCATTCCGTCGAGATGCTGGGCGATGTCTCGATGCGTTCGGTCTATGTCATGCCACAGGCGATCCCCGGGCTGCCCGAAGGCTTGCGCGTCGTCGGCGTCACCGACCTGATGCACAGCCTGATCGTGGAATCGGAAAAGCTGCCGCAAGGCGGCGTTCTGGAAGGACGCGGTGGGCTGATCATGAACCTTTTGCTGCACGAAATCCCGACCTTGCCGGAACGGCCTCTCGGGCTGCCATTCCCGTCCGATCCGAGGCTGTCGGCGCTGTGCCGGCGCTTCGTCGCCGCACCGTCGCCGCACGCGACGATCGATGAATGGGCGGATGCCGCCGGCATGAGCCGGCGTTCGTTCACGCGCGCCTTCCAGCGCCAGACCGGCCTGTCGCTGTCGACATGGCGCCAGCAGGCCTGCCTGTTCGCGGCGCTGCCCAGGCTGGCGGACGGCGAGCCGATCACCAGGGTGGCGCTCGATCTCGGCTATGACAGCGTGCCGGCCTTCATCACCATGTTCAAGCGCATGCTGGGGACCTCGCCGCGCGGCTATATGCGCGGCGCACGAGAGAGCGTCGAGGTCGCTCGTCGCCTGATCGGGCCGGTTCGGTTGGAAAGCTCTGCGCCGTAACGGCAGGTGCTGTTCTAGAAGCATCTCACCGTTTCACGGAAACGGCGATCTGCTCTAACTCTTTGTTTTGACGCAGTTCTAGACGGAAAACCGCTTCACACTTTTCCTGGAATTGCTCTAGTCGAACAGGCTCGACACCGATTCTTCGGTCGCGGTGCGCGAAATGGCTTCGCCCATCAGGTCGGCGATCGAGATGACGCGGATGTTGGGAGCATCGAGCACGCCCTGCGTCGGCTGGATGGAATCGGTGATCACCAGTTCCTGGAGCTTCGAACCGCTGATGCGGGCAACCGCGCCGCCCGACAGCACGCCGTGCGTGATATAGGCGGTGACGCTGGTGGCGCCGTTGGCCAGCAGCGCATCGGCGGCGTTGCACAGCGTGCCGCCGGAATCGACGATGTCGTCGATAAGCAGGCAATCCTTGCCGGCGACCGCGCCGATGATGTTCATGACTTCCGATTCGCCGGGACGCTCGCGGCGCTTGTCGACGATGGCCAGTTGCGCATCGAAGCGCTTGGCCAGCGCACGGGCGCGGACCACGCCGCCAATGTCGGGCGAGACCACCACGACGTTGCCGAGCTGCTTGTATTTGGCCTTCACGTCGCGGGCCATCACCGGCACGGAAAACAGATTGTCGGTCGGAATGTCGAAGAAGCCCTGGATCTGGCCGGCATGCAGGTCAAGCGTCAGAACGCGGTCGACACCGGCGCGGGTGATCATGTTGGCGACCAGCTTGGCCGAGATCGGCGTGCGGCCGGAGGCGCGGCGGTCCTGCCTGGCGTAGCCGAAATAGGGGATGACCGCCGTGATGCGCTTGGCCGAGGAACGCATGAAGGCATCGATCATGATGAGCAATTCCATCAAATGATCGTTGGTTGGGAACGAGGTCGATTGCAGGATGAAGACATCCTCGCCGCGCACGTTTTCCTGGATTTCGACGAAGATTTCCTGGTCGGCGAAGCGCCTGACCGTGGCTTTGCCCAGCGGGACATTGAGGTACCGGGCGACCGCTTCGGCCAGCACCCTGTTGGAATTGCCCGCGAAGAGTTTCATGCACGGTTCCTGGTGGAGGATGATGAGACCTGACGGACTCGCTTGCGCCCTTTAACCGGGCTTTTAGCGGCCCGCGCCGGTATTGCAAGCGCCGAGATCGGGAATCCGCCGGCTAAACTCAAGAAAGCTCCGCGCCATCGCCGGGCTGCCACAGGGAGCAGCGGACTTGCGCTGCTCCTTCTTCTCGTTGGGCATCGGATTTTCCCAAAACTGTCTCCACTTTTGGGTCCGATGCCTCTAGCCGGCCTTGCCGCCGAGCCAGGCCGCAAATTGGTCGATGGTCTGGTCGGCGATCGTCTGCATGGTGGCCGGCGAGACCCCCTTCCAGCTGTCGCCGCCCGCGCTGGCGCCGGAATTGACCGACGGGGCCTTCTGCTGACCATTGATGCGGTGCAGCCGGTTGCCGGCGGGGTCATAGACATCCCAGACATAGATGACGGTGGTGTCGGCGCCTTCCGACATCGTCGAGAAATAGCCCTTCAGCACATGTGTCACGGTCTGGTCGGCGCTGCCGGCGAGCGTGATACCGCGCTGCCTGGCGCGGGTCTGCAACTCCGCCGTCAGAGGTGTCGCGGCTTCTACCGAAGCGCCGACGATCGGCGCGATCTGCAGGCGGGTCTTCGACAGGATGGCAGCGCTTTGGGCTGATGTGACCGGTGCGGCGGTGGTTGCGGAAGCGCCCGCCGTGCTGGTGGCGGGCCCGGCCGGAACCGTGCTGCCTGACGTTGCGGGCAGCGTCTGGGTCGACGTCGCCGGCGGCGTGATCGCCGACGGTTCGAGCACGTCCTTTGCGTTGGTGCAGGCGGCAAGAGCCAATGCCACAAGCAATGACACGGTCGTCACATGCGATCGTCTCATTTGCCTTCTAACTCCTTGGCGAAGAACGCCTCCCATTGTGGATTCACTGTACGATCAAGTCGAGATCATGGCGGGACAGCGGCTTGGGCTGGGATTCGGTGGTCAGGTAGGTGCGGCCAAGCGTCATCGCCGTCTCGGTATCGGAGTCCATGATGATCATATGGGCGAACAGCGTCATGTTGGGCGCGATCGGTTCGGGATTGCCCTGGTAGAACATCGGCATGTCCATCCAGGACGGGGTGAAGCGGGCGCCGACTGAATAGCCGCAGGCGTTCAGCCGGTGCTTGGTCAGGCCGTGCGCCTCCATGGTGCGGGCATGCGCATCGAAGACGTCGCCGAAGCTGTTGCCCGGCGTCATCGCCTTTTCGACAGCCAGGAGTGCCGCGCGGGCGGCGTCGAACAGTTCCTGATGGCGCTTCGACACCTTGCCGGTCAGCACCGTGCGCATCATCGGTGCGTGGTAGTGGTTGAAGACGCCGGCCCATTCGAGCGTCAGCTGGTCGTTCTTGGTGAGCTTGCGGCGGCCGGCCTTGTAGCGGCACAGCAGCGCGTCGACGCCGGAGCCGATGATGAACTCGTTGGCCGGATAGTCGCCGCCGCCGGCGAAGATCGCGCCTTGCATGGCGGCCAGGATCAGGGCTTCGTCGCCGCCTTGCTTGATCAGCGGCAACGCCGCATCGAGCGCATCATCGGAAAGATTGGCGGCCTTCTCGGCCTTGGCGATTTCGGCCGGGCTCTTGAACAGGCGCAGACGGCCGACAATGCCGGACGCATCGGCGATCTGGCCGAAGGTCTGCAACTGTTCGTCGAGCCGTCGGCCATTGAACGCGGTCAGGCCATGGGTGTCGTATTCGACACCGATGCGGGCGCCGAGCAGGTCGAGTTCGTTGAGCAGATTGCGCAGGTCGACCGCCGGATTGGCGCCGTTGCGGTCCGTCCACAAGACGATGTTGTCGATAATCGAGGTCTGACGCGCCTGGCGCAGGTCGGCCGAGCGGGTCAGAAGCACCATCGAACCGTCGGCCTTCACCACCAGGCACTGGAAGAAGCAGAAGCCGAACGTGTCGTAGCCGGTCAGCCAATACATGCTTTCCTGCGCGAACAGCAGGATGGCGTCGAGCTTCTTTTCGGCCATCTCGATGATCAGCCGGTCGCGCCGCGCGTCAAATTCAGATCGTTCAAAATGCAGCGCCATTATTCCCTCTCCAAGACAATTGCCGAAACCTGCCGGCCGTAATCGGGCTCCTTGCGATGCGTGGTGCGCCGGTAGGAGTAGAACAGGCCCTCCTCGGCGTAAGTGCAGCGGTCGAGGCCCTCAGCCGTCACGCCGGCCTTGGCCAACCGGTCAACCGTGTAGCGGTTGAGATCGAACATCGCATGGCCTGATTTGGCGGACGGCGCGAAATAGAGGATGTTTTCGGCGTCGGCATCGACAAAGCGGGCGACGAATTCCGGGCCGACCTCGTAGTTTTTCGGGCCGATGGAGGGGCCTAGCACGGCGACGATGTTTTGGCGCCGGGCGCCGAGGCTTTCCATCGCCAGGATGGTGTTTTCGAGCACGCCGGTGAACGCGCCTTTCCAGCCGGCGTGCGCGGCGCCGATGATGCGCGCCTGCGCATCGGCGAACAGCACGGGACCGCAATCGGCGGTCGAAGCGCCGATGGCGATGCCCGGCCGGTCGGTGACGATGGCGTCTGCCTTGGGCCGCTCGCCGGCAAAGGGCTCCCTGGCGATGATGACGTCGGGCGAATGGACCTGCCAGGCGGTCAACAGATGGCTCGCCGGCACGCCCATCCATGCCGCGACGCGGCCGCGGTTCTCGGCGACCAGCGCCTGGTCGTCATTCGATCCGGTGCCGATGTTGAGGCCCTGGTAGATGCCGCTGGAGACACCGCCGATGCGGGTGAAATAGCCGTGGCGGATGCCTTGTGCCTGCGCCTTGTCCAGCAGCGGCGACCGAACGGGATCCGGTTTGGTCTGATTCAGCATGCGGGCGTTGTTGTCCGTGTGGGCGGTTTCGTCAAGAAGAAGGTGCTTGGTCGAGAACAGGCGCTGCAAAGCGCGGACGGGAGATTGGGAGGGGCGGCGGTAAAAAGTCAATCCGCCCCGGCGAAGGGCCGAACCGCCACGCCGCGGGGCAGTACCGCAAGCACCTTGAACAGCTCGCCCATGGCTTGCGGCCCTGCGAGGCGCTCGACGTCCCCGGCGATCCTTTCGCGCGCCGCCTGGCCGGCATCGGCGCCAAGCCGGCCGGCGCGCTCGAGGATACCCATGCCGAGGAGGAAGTCGCCCTGTGTCGTCAGATGGGCTTCGAGGCCATGTGCACGCACGATCGCGGCAAGGGCGGCGAAATCGACATGGGAGGTGAGGTCGGCCTCACCGGGATTGGCCAGCACATCTTCGTGATCGTGGCTGCGCAAGGCCTGAAGCGTGTCCCCGACACCCGGCTGGAGATGGCCGTAGTCGAGAAACAGGCCAACGCCGCCATGCCTGGATATGCGCTCGGCGATCGTTGCCATGAGCGCGGTGCGGGCAGGCGCCACTTCGGCAATCGCGCCTTGCGGCGCTTGAGTGGCATCGGCGGGCAGCAGCGTCGGGTCGACCGAACCGGCGCCGGCGAAGAAGCAAAGGTCGTTGGTCTCGTCGAGGCCGACCATGCGCTCGCGCCAGCCGGTGCCGGCTCGGACGAACTGGCGGATGGGCACGGCGTCGAACAGTTCGTTGCCGACGATGAACAGCGGTTGCTGCGGCAAGGTCTCGATGGTTTCATGCCAGCCAACCGCGAAGGGTGTGGCGCCAAGCGTCTGCTTCTGCACCTCGGTCAGGCGCGGGCTGGTCTCGATCATGGCGAAGGTGGCGCCGCTGGCCAGATCAGGATCGAGCCGCGACAGCGTACGCAACATGTCCTTCATCAGCGTGCCGCGGCCGGGGCCGATCTCGGCGATGGTGGCCGGCAGCGGCCGGCCGCTCGCCTGCCACGCCTGGTACATCCACACGGCGACCAGTTCGCCGAACATCTGGCTGATTTCCGGCGCGGTGATGAAGTCGCCGCCCGCACCAAAAGGCTCGCGCGTCGTGTAGTAGCCGTCCGCCGGGTCGAACAGGCACAGCGCCATGTATTCGTTGACCGGGATCGGCCCCAATGCCTCGATCAGGTCGACGATGCGGGTTTTCAGCCGTGTCATGCCGGCTGCGGCTGCGCCACCGGCCTGGCGGTCAGCATCGCCCAGATACCGGCCAGCACCATCGGCGTCGACAGGATCATGCCCATGGTCAGCCAGTTGGTGCCGAGGAGGTAGCCGAGCTGCTGGTCGGGCTCTCGGAAGAACTCGACGAAAATGCGCGACAGGCCGTAGCCGCAGATGAAGGCGCCGCCGACGAAGCGCGGCGTCTTCAACTTGAGGCGCGAATGGGTGAGGATGCGCAGCACGAGGAACAGCACCACGCCTTCGAGAAGCGCCTCGTAGAGCTGGCTCGGGTGACGGGCAAACGGCCCGCCATTGGGAAACTCGAAAGCCCAGGGCACGTCGGTTGGCCGGCCCCACAGCTCGGAATTGATGAAATTGGCGACGCGCACCAGGCCAAGGCCGACCGGCACGCCGGCGGCCACGACGTCAAACAGCGACCATGTGCGGATGCCGCGCTTGATGGAAAACAGCGTCATGGCGAGGATGACGCCAAGCAGGCCGCCATGGAACGACATACCGCCTTGCCAGACCGCCAAGATGTCGAGCGGGTGGGCGATGTAGCGCGGCAGATCATAGAACAGCACATAGCCGGTGCGGCCGCCCAGCACGACGCCGATGGCCGCCCAGACGATGAAGTCGTCGAGATCCTCCGGCTTCATCGGCAGGACGCTGTTCGGCCATAGCTTGGCATTAGAGGCGAGCCGCTTGGCATACCACCAGGCGAACAGGATGCCGACGATATAGCCGACGCCATACCAATGCACCGCCAGCGGCCCGATCTGGATGAGGATCGGGTTGATGTTGGGGAAGGGTAGGGAGGCCAGCGGCAGCAGGAAATATTCGTTCAACGGGGAACTCTCATTGCGAAACGCGTTTGCGCGCGGACCATGCGGCAGGGTTTTGGCAGGGTCAAGGCAAGGTGGGCGCCCTCGACTTGATGCCGCAGCGCGGCGCAACATGCTTGCATTCGACGCGCGGCGCCATTACCTCATTTCGAGCAAGCGAGGATTTGCCATGTCGACCGGACCGAACCGCATTCTCGATGAATTCGCCAAGCTGATGACCGATGCCGCCGGCGCTGCCCAGGGCGTGCGCCGGGAGGTGGAGACCGCCTTCAAAGGCCAGGCCGAACGCATCCTCAACACCATGGACGTGGTGCAGCGCGAAGAGTTCGAGGCCGCGCGCGAGATGGCCGCCAAGGCCCGGGAAGAAAACACCCGCCTTGCCGCCCGTATCGAGGTGCTCGAGGCGAAGCTTGCGGAACTGGCCGGTGACGCCGCACCGGCGGCGGCGGCCAAGCCCCGCACAAAAAAATAATCGTTAAACTTTTCCACATAGCCCGATCCTGAAAAGCGCTTTGCCGTGAATCGCTTAACGGCATTGCATGAATCTTTGTGACAGCGGCTTTCCACATGCGAATGACGCAGTGCGAAAAATTGGGCTGTTCACGCGACTCCCGATCAATAGACTGAATTTGTTGCATGATTCGGAGCAGGGTCATGCGACCGGGCGGTGGGGTCCGGTCTGGGGTCTTTGCGTCGAGAAGTAGTCTTTTGCGCAGGAAAGTCCTGGCCGTCCGAGTTCTAGACAAGATTGTTCGTTGTGTGTGCCCTCCCGCGGAGCGTGTGGCGGCGCTCGTACAGAACGACAGGAAGCATTCCATGGAACTTCTCGAACTCGAATTCTCCCGCGAAATCCATCCGGTGGATGTTATCGAGCAGGTGGCCCACAACAACGACTGGTCCTTTGAGCGGGCAGGCGACGACGAGATTTCGATCTCGGTTGCCGGAAGCTGGACCGACTATCACGTCTCCTTTTCGTGGATGGAGGATTTCGAAGCGCTGCACCTGGCCTGTGCCTTCGACATCAAGGTGCCGGAGACCCGCGCGCTGGAAGTGATGCGGCTCTTGTCGTTGATCAATGAGCAGATGCTGTTTGGCCATTTCGACCTTTGGGAGCAGGAGGGCGCGATTATGTTCCGCCAGTCGCTGCTGCTGGCCGGCGGGGTCGAGCCGTCGAGCCAGCAGGTCGAAGTGCTGCTGTCGTCGGCGCTGGAAGCCTGCGAATGCTATTTCCAGGCGTTCCAGTTCGTCGTCTGGTCGGGAACCTCGGCCAAGGACGCCCTGGCCGGCGTGCTGTTCGAGACCTACGGCAACGCCTGAGTCCCCGTAAGGCAGACAAGAACCAAGATGAGTTCGAACAGCGAGCGCAAGCCCGAGATCAGTTTTGCCGATTTCGATCGTGTCGACATCCGCGCCGGCACGATCGTCGAGGCCGAACCGTTTCCCGAGGCGCGCAAGCCCGCATTCAAGCTGAAGATCGATTTCGGCGCCGGCATCGGCATCAAGAAATCGTCGGCGCAGATCACCAAATATTATACACCGGAGACGCTGATCGGCCGGCAGGTGTTCGCGGTGGTCAATTTCCCGCCGCGCCAGATCGGTCCGTTCATGTCGGAAGTGCTGACGCTCGGCTTTCCCGACGAAGAGGGCGCTGTGGTGCTCGGCGCGATTGAGCTCAAGGTGCCGGATGGCGGGCGGTTGTTTTAGGCTAGAGGAACGACCGTCGCGTTCCTTCGCGCTTCCTCCGTCCTGCTGATGTCGAACAGTACGGTGCCGCCAGCCTTTGGTCAGGCCGCCAGCTTGCGCGTTGTGCCCAGTGCTTCCTCGACCGTATCGAGAAACATCTCCGCACAGGCTTTCCAGCTATAGCGCATGGCACGTTCGCGGGCTTCGGCACGGTCTACATTGAGCGCGGCGAGTGAGGCCTCGCGCAGATCGTTGGAGACCGCGCCGCCAAAGCCGTCGCCGACGATGTCGATCGGCCCGGTCACCGGATAGGCGGCAACCGGCGTGCCGCTGGCCAATGCCTCGATGATGACGTTGCCGAACGTGTCGGTGCGGCTCGGGAAGACGAAGACATCGGCCGAGGCATAGATCTCGGCCAGTTCGTCGTTGGGGCGATGGCCAAGGAAATGCGCTTGCGGATATTTTGCCTTGAGCCTGGCAAGCTCGGGGCCTTCGCCGACGATCACCTTGCTGCCCGGCAGGTCGAGGTCGAGAAAGGCGGAGAGGTTCTTTTCGATGGCGACGCGGCCGACGCAGAGGAAGACAGGGCCGGGGAAGCCGAGATCCTTCTTCTTGTCGGGCCGGAAATGGTCGGTGTCGACGCCGCGCGTCCACGGCCGCAGCTTGGTGAAGCCGCGCGCTGAGAGGTCGTCTGCGAGCGACTGGGTGGCGACCAGCGTGCCTTGGCCGGAATTGTGGAAATCGCGCAGCCAGCGATAGGCCCAGCTCTCCGGCACCGGCAGCCGTGCGCTGAGATATTCGGGGAAGCGCGTGTGATAGCTGGTGGTGAACGGCCGGCCGGCATTGCGGCAATAGCGCCGCGCCATGATGCCGAGCGGTCCTTCGGTGACGATGTGGAGGTGGTCGGCTCTGCCGGCGTCGATCAGGCGCGCGACATGGCCGGGCGTGGTCAGCGCCAGCCTGATGTCGGGATAGGTCGGCAAGGGCAGGGTGCGAAAGATGTTCGGCGTCAGGAAATCCACGGCGACATCGAAGGATTTCAGCGTCTCGGTGAGCCGCTCCAGCGTGTGGACAACGCCGTTAACCTGCGGCCGCCAGGCATCGGTGACCATCAATATGCGCATGGCGGCCCTTTGCAGGAAAGGTCGACGGTTGCCTTGAGACGATGCCGGAACGGCGACCAGCCCGCTGCTCTCGCTTCGCTCCAGCGCACCCGGACGGGCACGGGGTCGAAGTGAGGCGGCAAGGCCGAATCGATTGAGGTCGCGCGCTTCATGCAGGCTCTTGATCATGGTTTCATGACGGGCGGATGAAGCCGGTTTCCACTTTTCGGAATCGTGCCCCGTTATGCGGGAACCTTGATGACAGCGCGCAGTCCGCCGAGCGGGCTGTCTTCAAGGGTGATGTCGCCGCCATGGGAACGGGCGATGTCGCGGGCGATCGACAGGCCGAGCCCTGTGCCGCTGGCATCGAGGTTGCGGGCCTCGTCGAGCCGCACGAAGGGTTTGAACACGTCTTCGCGCCGGTCAGCGGGGATGCCCGGACCATCGTCGTCGATGGTGACCAGCAGCGAGCCGCGGCCATGGGTGGCGTTGACTTCCACCGTCTTGGCATAGCGGAAGGCGTTGCCGATCACGTTGGACATCAGCCGGGCAAAGGCGTTCGGCCGCACATGCACATCGGGGTCTCCGGCAAGCGTCGTCGACAGCTTGCGCTTGCGCAGCCTGGCCTCCTCGTCGAGCTTCTCGAAATAGGCCTCGAGATCGAACCGTCCGGCGTCTTCCGAAGCCTCGCCACGGGCAAAGGCGAGATAGCCTTCGAGCATCGACTGCATGTCGTCGATGTCCTGGTCGAGCGCGGCCTTGGTCTCGGCCTTGCCGCCGGAAAGCGCCAACTGCAGCTTGAAGCGGGTGAGGATGGTTCGCAGGTCATGGCTGACGCCGGTCAGCATGGCGGTGCGTTGCTCGATCTGGCGCTCGATGCGCTCGCGCATCTGCATGAAGGCAAAGCCGGCGCGGCGAACCTCCTCGGCGCCGCGCGGCCGGAAGTCGCGCGGCATCGGCCGGCCCTTGCCGAAGCTTTCGGCGGCTTCGGCGAGCATCAGGATCGGCCGGATCTGGTTGCGCAGGAAGGGGATGGCGATCATCAGGAGCACCAGCGAGGTGCCGACCATCCAGATCAGGAAGATGTGGGTGTTGGAGGCATAGGCCTGGCTGCGGCGCACGAAGACGCGCAGCACCTTGCCCTCGAGCTGCACGCGCACCTCGACGATGTTGGAGTTGCCGACCGTGTCGATCCAGAACGGGCGGTTGATCTGGCGGGTGATCTCGGACGAGAGAACATCATCCAAAATCGAGAAAAACGGCTTTGGACCGGGCGCGGGCAGTGGGTCGGGCGGCAAGAGGTCGACCTTCAGCTGCATGCGGTCCTGGGCGATGCGGATGATGTTGGTGTAGTCGGCATCGCGCGGATAGGTCTCGATCAGGTCGATGATGGCGGCAATGTCGCGCACGGTGGCCTGCGACAGGCGCTGCGTCACGGTTGCCCAATGACGTTCCATGAAGACGAAGGCGACGACCGATTGCAGCAGGATCATCGGCGCGATGACGATGATCAGCGAGCGGGCATAGAGCCGCTTGGGCATATAGAGCGAGACGAGGCGCCAGAAGCGGTTCCAGGCGCGCGGCACCGCCTTCAGCGTCCGCGCGGCGCGTGCGCTCAAGCCGCCATTGCCCGGCTGTTCCAGTTCCGTGGTTGCCATTCGCTCATTTCGCTTGCCCGCAGCCGCTCAGCAGGCCGCAGGCGGCATTCTATTCCACGCTGAGCCGATACCCAATACCGCGCACGGTCTGCAGCCAGACCGGGTTGGACGGATCGCGCTCGATCTTGCGGCGCAGCCGGTTGATCTGGACGTCGATGGTGCGCTCGCCGACCTCCGAATCGTCACCGACAAGCTCGTGGCGGGGTATCGTCTCGCCGGCCCTTGCCGCGAAGATCGCCAGGATCTCCTGTTCGCGGTCGGTCAGCTTCAGCGCCTCGCCGCCACGCTTCAATTCGCGCCGGGCGATCTGGAAGGTGTAGGGGCCGAAGACCAACTGCTCGACCTTGGGCGTGGTCGCCGGGCCACCACGGCGAAGGATGTTGTTGATGCGCAGGATCAGCTCGCGCGGATCGAACGGCTTCGGCAGGTAGTCGTCGGCGCCGGCCTCAAGCCCTGAGATGCGGCTGTCGGTCTCCGACAGGGCCGTCAGCATCAGGATCGGTACGTTCTTTTCGGCCCGCAGCGACTTGGTCAGGTCGACGCCCGTCTCACCCGGCATCATGACGTCCAGCACCAGAAGGTCGAAGTCGAGGCCGGCAAGCTTGCGCCTGGCTTCGCCGGCATTGCCGGCGACGGTGACGCGAAAGCCGTTTTCGGTCAGATACTGCTTGAGAAGATTGCGGATTCGGGTGTCGTCGTCGACCACAAGCAGGTGTGGCGCGTCGTCGTCCGGTGCGGCCGCGTGATCGACCCGTTCAGTGCTCTCCATGGCTTTTCCCTGACATTTTTGCGGACCCAACGTCGATCTGCGCCCTCAGTTCCGGATTGACCATCGCTTCGAGGAACCGTTCCACCAAGGTCCGTTCGGTTACTCCGGAACCCCCCAATGCAGCATGGATGCGGCGCGACTGTGGCCGCGCCAGCGCCAGCGCCAGCGCACGGCCCTTGGCCGTCGGATAAAGTTCGCGCTGGCGGCGGTCGCGCGGACCTTGCAACTGCACGACATGGTCGGTGTCAATCAACTGCTTGAGCACACGGGCCAGGCTCTGTTTGGTGATCTTCAGCACGTCGAGCAGTTCGGCGACCGTCAGGCCCGGCCTGCGGTTGACGAAATGCAGCACCCGGTGGTGGGCCCGGCCGAAGCCGTAGTCGGCCAGGATCTGGTCCGGATCGGAGGTGAAGTCACGATAGGCGAAGAAGAGCAGCTCGATGATGGCGAAGTCGATGCCGTCCTCGACCGACATCGCGGTCCTGATCGGTTTTCCGGCGGCTGGGCTTCGATCCGTCATTATTTCTCCGTGGGAAAGAGAGATTATGTCAGTACTATTGACGTAATTTCCCTGCAATGGTAATTTTTGACAAGCTTTTGGGCGGATTGCGAACGAAAAGGCAAGGGAAGCCGGTTTTTCCGGAATTTCCTAAGTTTGCCAGAGCGCAATTATCCGCCTACGCTCCACCATAAAAGCCGCTTTGGGCGGCCGACACGAAACACACAACGATACAACTATCCGGGCTGCCGCCCGTGGGAGGTTACCATGGCATCCGTTCCCTTCGATCAACTCGATGGCTTCATCTGGATGAACGGCGAATTCGTCCAATGGGGTGACGCCAAGATCCATGTGCTGACGCACGGGCTGCATTACGCCAGCGCCGTTTTCGAGGGAGAGCGCGCCTATGGCGGCGAGATCTTCAAGCTCAACGAACACACCGAGCGCCTGCATGAATCGGCACGCCTGCTCGGTTTCAATATCCCCTATTCGGTGGCCGAGCTCAACGACGCCTCTTCCACGCTTCTCAAGAAGCAGGGTTTCCAGGACGCCTATGTCCGGCCGATTGCCTGGCGCGGCAGTGAGCAGATGGGCGTCTCGGCGCAGAACAACCGCATCAACTGCGCCATCGCCATCTGGCAATGGCCGAGCTATTTCGATCCTGCGCAGAAGCTGAAAGGCATCCGTCTCGATGTGGCGGAATGGCGCCGGCCCGACCCGCGCACCGCGCCTTCCAAGTCGAAGGCAGCCGGCCTCTACATGATCTGCACCATGTCCAAGCACGCCGCCGAGGCCAAGGGCTATGCCGACGCCATGATGCTCGACTGGCGTGGCCAGGTCGCCGAAGCGACCGGAGCCAACATCTTCTTCGTCAAGGAGGGCAAGATTCACACACCCAAGCCCGACTGCTTCCTCGACGGCATCACCCGCCGCACGGTCATTGGGCTGGCCAAGGATCGCGCCTTGGAGGTGATTGAACGCGCCATCCTGCCGGAAGAGCTGGAAAGCTTCGAGCAGTGCTTCCTGACCGGGACGGCAGCGGAAGTGACGCCGGTTTCCGAGATCGGGCCTTACCGATTCGAGGTCGGCGAAATAGCCAAGAATCTTATGAATGACTATTCTGCGGCCGTTCAGCCCAAGCACGCGATCGCCGCAGAATAACGAAAGTCACAGCTTTTTTAGGAAGTAGGGGCGGTTTTCGGGCCGCCCCTTTTATTTCAGCGTTTCTGCATTTGACTTTCGTCTAATTCGGCGTCTCATGATGGTGTCGGCCCGGGAGGCTGACAGCTATGGAGGGACTAATCATATGGACATGAACACGCTTCTTCCGATCATCATACAGGTGATTACTGGCGTCATCGGTGGTCAGGCGGTCGGTGCGGCGCTCAAGACGGCGGCGATGGGTCAGCTTCCCAAAATCCTGGGCGGAGCCATTGGCGGCGTCGGCGGTGCGGCGATCCTCGGCAGCCTGCTGGGTGGCGGTGCGGTCGATCCGGCGGCTGCGGCAGCAGCAACGAGCGGTCTCGGCAGCGCGCTGAACCTGCAGAACATCGTCGGCGGCGCCGGCGGCGGCGCGATCTTGACCGCCATTCTCGGCGCGGTCATGGGCGCCATGAAGAAGTAGGCAGGCCGTTTCGGTCTTTTCAAATGGGCGGCTTCGGCCGCCCATTTCCGTTTTCGGAGCTACCGATGTTCGTCTTTCGAGGGTGGACGCCCTTTGTCCGCGCCTCTACATCACCCGTGAACATCGAAAGGACGATCATGGGTCAGCTCAATGCCGGCATCGTGCCGGTCACACCGTTCCAGCAGAATTGCACCATCCTGTTCGACATGGATGACAAGCATGGCGTCGTCGTCGATCCTGGCGGCGATATCGACAAGGTGCTGGCGGTGCTGAAGGACAATGCGATCTCAGCCGGGGCTATCTGGATAACGCATGGCCACATCGACCATGCCGGCGGCGCAATGGAGTTGAAGGAGGCGCTCGGCGTCGAGATCATCGGTCCGCATGAGGCCGACAAGTCGCTGCTCGACAATCTGGAAAACCAGGGCAAGCGCTACGGCATCGCCGGAGCGCGTAACTGCGTGCCCGACCGGTTCCTGGCCGAAGGCGAGACCGTGTCGTTCGGCGGCCATGTGTTCGAGGTGCTGCACTGCCCCGGCCATGCACCAGGTCACGTTGTTTATTACAACCGCGCGGCCAAGTTCGCCCATGTCGGCGACGTGCTGTTCCGCGGCTCGGTCGGCCGCACCGACCTGCCGGGCGGCGACCACGCGGCGCTGATCGCTTCGATCAAGGACAAGCTCCTGCCGCTCGGCGACGACATCGGCTTCATCTGTGGCCACGGTCCCGGCGGACGTTTTGGCGAGGAGAGGCGGACCAACCCTTTTTTGACTTGAACCAGGCTCGGAACCGTAGCTGTTTTCATCAGCCTCAAGCGACCGTTGACATTGTAGGGACCACAACAAAAAAGCGCTGGCCTTGCGGTCAGCGCTTTTCTGTTTTGGGGCAGGGAAGCCCTTGGTTTAATTGGCAGTGCAGAAATGCTGTTCGCCGTCATTGCCGGTGAACGTGCCGGTACGGGAATTGAAGCTGCGGTAGCGGTCCGAGCAGTATTCGTACCAGTCACGCGTCCATGGCTCGGCATAACGATCGGCGTAGACCACTCGCGGCTCCGCATAGTAGCGGCGCACCGGGGCCGGGCGTATCACCACGTCACGATCGTAACCGTCATCGTAGTAGCGGTCAGCGCCGGGCGGCGGCCGGTCATTGGCCAATGCACCACCGATCAGCGCGCCGGCCGCGAGGCCGAGCACGCCGGCGGCAATGGCATCGCCGTTGCCATGATGGCCATGATGACGGCGCCAGTCGCGCGCATTGGCGGCGGGCAAGGCCGTGAGCGTGGTAGCGACCACGGCAGCGGCCAGGACGGCGGTTTTGAAAATTCGGTTCATGTCGATCTCCTTCGTGCCGGCCCGTGTAGTTTCGGGGATGCGGTCCGGCTTTACCGAAGACTAATATGCGACCGTGGCTGAACGGGGGCTGAACGGATTTTTACGTGTCTATTCAAAACAGACGTCAAAAATCATAGGCTCTCAAGGGAGCGATCTGCCTGGGATCGCCGGTTTGAAGCCGGCTCAGCCGACCGACAGGTTGACGGCCTTGGGACCCTTGCCGCGCTTGTCCGGCTCGGTGTCGAACGACACTTTCTGGCCATCCTCGAGACCGGGAAGACCGGACGCCTGCACGGCTGAAATATGGACGAAAACATCCTTCGCTCCATCATCGGGCGTGATGAAGCCGAAGCCCTTGGCATGGTTGAAGAATTTGACGGTGCCGGTCTGCGGCATGGGAAGCTCCTTTGTCCCATAAACTCCAGTCTCGGGCCGGCAAATGCCCGAGTGGAAATTTGTCCTTTATTTTAGCGTCATCGGCAAGGGAAAGTTTTGCGGGCGTCTAAAGCACGTTGCGGCGCGCTTTGGGTCTTTGTTTTTATGCAAGTCGTTGCCCAGAACCTGGCGGCTTGGGCGACATCACCGGCCCGCGCCTTCGATAAGGAAAAGGCGCGACGAAGATCGCCGCGCCTTTCAAAATTCAGATCCCTCTCCAGGCCAGGTGCAGGCATGGAGCCTCCGTCGCACGTCCGAGTGACATGCGGCGCGCCGATGGCTCAGGCTGCGCGGAGGTTGACGGCCTTGGGGCCCTTGCCCATGCGGTCCGGCTCGACGTCGAAGGTGACCTTCTGGCCGTCGACGAGCGTGCGCAAGCCGGAGGCTTCGATCGCGGAGATATGGACGAACACATCCTTGGCGCCACCATCGGGCGTGATGAAACCGAAGCCTTTGGTCGCGTTGAAGAATTTAACGGTGCCGGTCTGGGCCATTGGGGAAACTCCTTCACCCGTTCAGTCTTTGGTGGTCCCGCCCGCCGCCTGGCGCAAAGGGCAGTTCCCGGTGGTTGCTTCGGCAGTCATGCATTGGCGCATGGTCAAACCCCCCGCCGAAAACGGGGCCGTCAGAGATTCACAGTATCGGGGAAAGGTCGTCCAAAACGTTCCGCTCTCCGGGTCGCAAATGCCCGAACACGGAATTTATCGCACGGAAACGTGATGGTTGCAAGATACCGCCGCGGGCCGCCACACTGGGCGCATCCCGACGCAAGGATCGACTGACTTGGGCATCGATGGGCTCGGCATAGGCTTGCTTGCCGGTCGGGTCTTCGGCCAAAGCCAGCCCACGAATGGGCCAGACATCGGCGGCGCGCTACCCCCCTTGCGGGCCAGGCGCCGTCGTCGTTGCGGGGCTCAAACGGGGTTGCATTTGGCAAAGGAATGGCGAGGATCGGTAACCGGGGACCGATCGTGGGAGATCATCATGAAATTTCTGGCGGCAATCTTTTCGCGGCAGGGTTTTGCCATCCTGTTGCTGTCGGCAATTCTTGCCGCCTGCACCGTCGTCGTCGATGAGGGACCAGGGCCGCGCCCGCGTCCGCCACGGCCCGAACCGCAATATTGCAGCAAGCAGTACGAGCCGGTCTGTGCCCGCCGCGGCGGCGACCGCCAGACCTTCGCCAATGCCTGTCTTGCCGACCGGGCCGGCTACCGCATCGTGCGCGACGGCCCGTGCCGCGACGGCGGCGGTGGCGGTGGCGGTGGCGGTGGCGGTGAAGAGCAGACGTTCTGCACCCGCGAATATGCTCCGGTCTGCGGCCGCCGTCATGGCGAGATGCGCACCTTCCCCAATTCCTGCGAAGCCCGCGCCGCGGACTATCGCGTCGTTGGTGACGGGCCGTGCTGAGAACGATGCGCCTTGTTGAGGACGACAGGCGTCAAGCCGTCGGCTTCACCTGGCGACAGTAGGCGATGAACTCGGACGCGGGCATGGGTCTGGCGAAAAGCCAGCCCTGGGCGTAGTCGACGTCGCGCGCCGCGAGGTAGTCGGCTTGCGCCTGCGTTTCCACGCCCTCGGCAACGATCTTCAGCTTTAGTGTCTTGGCCATGTCGATGATATGCGGGGTGACGGAACTGGTGGCGGAATTCGTGCTGATCGTATCGATGAACGATTTGTCGATCTTGAGCGCATCGAGCGGCAGCCCCTCGAGATAGGACAGGCTGGAATAGCCGGTGCCGAAGTCGTCGATTGCCACTGCGTGGCCAAGTTCGCGGGCACGAACGAGCGTCGAGCGGGCCGAGTTGATATCGACGAAACCTCGCTCCGTCGCCTCGATCCAGATTTGCTGGGGCCGGATCCCGGTGTGCTGCAACGCCTTTTCGATGATAGGCAGGACCCGCGCGGTGCCGACATCGGTTGCGCTGAGATTGATGGCGATGTGAAGCGAGCGGTCGGCGACCAGAAGCCTGTTCAGGTCGAACACAACCATCGCAATGACCTGATCGGTGATCGCCGTGATCAGGCCGCTCTCTTCCGCCAGCGGAATGAAGAGATCGGGCCGGACGAGGGAACCGTTCGGCCGCTTCCAGCGCACCAGCGCTTCCGCCCCGATGCAATTGCCGGTCCTGAGTTCGACGATCGGCTGATAGTGGACGATGAATTCGCGCTTGCGCACGGCGATCTGCAATTCTCCCAAGGGCGAAAGCCGCCTTCGCGACAGCCACACAACCATGCCGATGATGAAGGCGGCCATGAAGGCGCCGAGCGGGAGCAGCAGGAATTGCTGCTGGCGAACGCTGCCCAGGATCTGGCTTGTCGGTTCGGTGGCGACAGCGATCCAGCCCGTCTCGCGCGCGGTGGCAAACAGGAGATCGTCATCGATGCCTTCGTCGGGGCCGGCGACGATCTTCTCGATGCGGGCGGGATCCGGTCCGTTCAGCGCGCCAAGCAGGATGCCCGTTTGCGTCGTCAAAGCGAGCTGGACACCGGGATCGACGATGACGTCGACAAAGCGTACCGGATCGACAAGGACATTGTGGTCCCTGTATTGCAGCGCCATCAGAAAATGGTCCTCGCTCATCACCGGCTGCATGCGGGCGGTGACGGCAATGCCGTCCCTGGTGGTGAAGTCAGGGGTGGATTGCGCAACGCGCGCTTCGGTCGATCCCCAGGAAGAGCATTTAAGCAGGCCGTTTTCGAAATAGCCCATTTCTTCGATCGGGCGCGTGTTGATGGTGAGTTGCCGCATGCGGGCTATATGGTCCGCCGAACAGCGGACGCCGGTGAACTGGTCGATCTGCGCAAGGCGACGGTCGCATCCTTGAGCGAGATGTCGGCCCTGGCGATGGCGCGGCTGGCGAACAACTGCAGCCGCTCATGTTCCTTTTGGACGGCCTGAAGCCAAGCGAGATGAAACATAGCCGCTATCGGTACGATGGCGCCCAGCATGGCCAACACCACCGCCGTCACGATGATGCGCGACCTGTCCATGCGCCTCCTGCCTTCGGGTATGAGCGGCGATCGTGGGTGGTCGCCCGCAAACGTCTCGGCCACCAATCGTGGCAGCGGCCCGGTTCAGGCGGATCTTAGGGCCTCGATCTTACGTGAACTTTAATGGAGTCGTGGGGCAGCACCGCCGCTCTAAACCGGATAGGCGCCGTCGGCCGGGCCGGCGTAAAGCTCGCTGCCATTGTCGTCGCAAATGCGCAGGCGATCGGGGATTTGCGGCATGGCCAGCGTGTGGAACAGCGCGGTGGCGCCCTGCAGCGCGGCGCGCAGGTTCGGCGCCTCCAGTGATACCTTGTCGAGAGTGGCTTCGTCGGCGTCGCGCGACCGGTAGAACTCGATGACGAAATTCAAGCGCGCCTCCGTGGCAGAGCATTGCGCGGGCCTGTTCAGTCAATTCGTCCCCCACAGAGGGACGACGGAGAGGACGCACGAGGCGCGCCCTCCAGTTTGTCAGCCCTTCGACTTCGGCTTCAGGCTGCTCTCCGCCTGCTTGACCGAGGAGCCGAACGGGGAGGCGGGCTTTGCCACGACCTTGTCCTTCTTCGGCTTGCGCGTTTCGCGGTTGCTTCGCTGTTGACCTTTGGACATGTCGTGCTCCTGCTTCAGTGTTGGCTTGGCGGTGGGGTCTCAGATAAGCGGGTTGCTGGCAACAACCGGGTTGCCGGCAACAACCGGATCTGCCGGTTCGAGATTGTCTTCGGTGGTGACCCGCTCATAGGTCTCCTGCTCGCTGCGGATGCGGTACTGCGGCGAACCATCCTTGACCGGCAGCCTGCTCTTGATCTGGAACAGTTCGGCGGTCTTCTGGACGAGGCCGGTGCGGCTCTTCATGCGCACGGTCTGACCGATCGAAAACTGGTGCGCGGGCGTGTCGGTACGCGGGCGCGCATTCTGCTGGAAACGGATCATGCTGCATTCTCCCTGTCGCGCTTCAGCGCTGTTTCGAGTTCGAGGTAATCGATGGCGACAAGCTGGCTGGTGGGCGGGTTTTCCGCTGCCCTTGCCGGCAGATGGATGAAAGTGGCGACGCGGCGCCAGGCAAGCCGCGACATGCCCTCGATCAGCTCTTCGTCGTGGTCGATGTCGTAGTCGCCGGCCGGCAGCTGCCCTTCCAGTCCGCCGAGCACGAAAGGTGCGGTGAAGTGCGCGATGGAGTGGGTGGTGCGGTCCGGCATTGTCTTACCTATGCAAAGCAGCGGTCCTGAAAACAAAAAAGCGGGGACGAGCCCCGCTTTCCTATTTCCGGCAGTCGCTGGAAATAAGCCGCTTTCGAGAGCTGCCAGTACATCCGTGGTCAGCGTTCATCGAATTCGGCCGGATCAGATCAATTGCAAATTGGCGGTCGACTCGCGGCCCTTGGTGTCACGCTCCAACTCGAACTGCAGCTTCTGGCCTTCGGCGAGGCCGGGGAAGCCGGCGCGCTCCAGTGCGCTGACATGGACAAAGACGTCCTTGCCGCCATCGGTCGGCTGAATGAAGCCGAAGCCCTTCTGGCCATTGTAGAACTTCACGGTTCCGGTGTTCATGTCGGTCTTTCAAAGAATGAGAATGGTCGCGCGGAGCGAATATGCCGCGCGCTCGGTATCGATGATTTGGAATGAGATTGGCGGGTCGAGAACCTCTGACGCCGCGAGATGCCAATTCTGGCCCAAAGCGATCCTGTACAGATAGGCCTTTGTTGTAATTTAATCAAGGCGTTTTAAAATAAAATTGGGTTTCATTCAAAAAATTGCGCGCTGTAACTATCAGAAAAATGATGATACAAATTCATACAATTCAAAACCTGTTTGAAGCTTAGCGGGAATAATTCTCCCGGTATTTTCATTTTTCTTGTGAATTGAAGAAGGAGACCTCGTGATGTCCGTAAAGACGCCAACAGGCACCCCCGTAACGATCACGCCGGTCGCAAAGCCGGCAATGGCAAAGCCGATGGTTGTCCTGTCGCCGCGGCTGACTGTCAGAAGTGACGAGGCGGCAAAGCGAAGGATCGCCGACACCGATGGAACGGTCCGGCGTGCCAGGCAGGTTGCCGAGACCAATCGCCTGATTTGATCTTTCCGCACCGACGAAAGGACGAGACAGCAGGCGAAGCCTTGAACCTGCGGCGCCGATGGCTTAGATCGCCACAGGCGGACAAAACACGGCAGGTTTCCCATCAACAGAGATCAAAGACGAGCGGCGGGTGCGGGAGCCAGGTCTGGCGCAGGCGGACAGCCGCCGCTGGGCCTCGACCAGTATGTGCAGCAGGCGTTGCAACTGCATCAGGCCGGGCGCCGGCAAGAGGCTGAGACGATCTACCGGCAGGTGTTGGCGCGTCAGCCCAAGCATGCGGCCGCGGCGCATTTCCTGGGACTGCTGCTGCACCAGACCGGGCGCAGCGAAGAAGGGCTGGATCTCATCGAACGGTCGGTGAGCCTGCAGCCGACGAATCCCGATTTTCTCAACAATTTCGGTACGGTGATGCGCGACCTCGGCCGCCCTGCTGCGGCCATCGATTTCTTCCGCGGTGCGGTGGATCTGCGGCCGGACCAGCTCGCGGCGCGCGACAATCTCGGCTCATCGCTGAAGCAGGTCGGCCAGTTCGAAGAGGCCGAAGAGATTTATCGCGGCACGGTTGCACGCAACCCATTTCATGTGCGCGCCCGCATCGGGCTTGCCGAAACCCTGCAGGAAGCCGGGCGGCTGGATGAGGCGCTCGCCATCTTCCGCGAAGCGCTGACGATCCGGCCCAAGGATGCCGACCTGCTGCACGGGCTCGGCGTCGGGCTGATGGAAAAGGGCAAGCTCGACGAGGCGGCCGACCTGTTCCGGCAGGCGTTGGCGATCAATCCCGCCATGGCCACAGCCTGGCTGATGCTGACGCAGGTCAAGCGCCAGAAGGAGCGCGACAGCGAGCTTGGGGGCATGGAGGCCCAGCATGCCAAGGCGCCGCAGGACAGCCTGGCACGCATGCAGCTGTCTTTCGGACTCGGCAAGGCGAATGACGATCTCAGGGATTATGGCCGGGCCTTCGACTATTTCGCCGAAGGCAATGCGATCCGCCGCAAAGGCATCGACTACGATCAGGCCAGGACGCGGGCCGAGTTCGAAGCGATGAAGGCCACCTTCGATGCCGGCTTCTTCGAGAAGCACAGGCCCAGCTCAATCAGCGACGACACGCCGATCTTCATCGTCGGCATGCCGCGTTCGGGCACGACGCTGGTCGAACAGATCATTGCCAGCCATCCGCAGGTCTACGGCGCAGGCGAGCTCAGCATCTTGAAGAAGGCGGTCGGCAAGCAGTTCCCGGCGACCATGCCGGGTGGCTTCCCATGGGGCGTATCGGATACCGGCGATGCGGATTTTGCCGAGGCAGGCCAAGCCTATCTCGACATGCTGCATGCCCGCTATCCGAACATGCGTCACGTCACCGACAAAATGCCAGGCAACTTCCTGCTTGTCGGCTTCATCCACATGATGATGCCGAAGGCCAGGATCATCCACTGCGCGCGCGATGCAGCGGCCACCTGCCTGTCGATCTACAAGGTGCATTTCCGCGGCGACAGCCATCGCTATGGCTACGATCTCGGCGAGCTCGCCGACTTCCACAATCTCTACACCGACATCATGAAGCATTGGCACACGGTGCTGCCGGGCGTCGTGCATGATGTACGCTACGAGGATTTTGTCGCCGACCAGGACGGACAGACGCGGGCATTGATCGCTCATCTCGGCCTGCCTTGGGACGATGCGGCACTATCGTTCCACGAAACCGACCGACCGGTTCGCACGGCTTCAGCCGCACAGGTGCGTCAGCCGATGTATCAGGGGTCGGTCGATCTGTGGAAGCGCTATGGAGACCGGCTCAAGCCGCTGCTGGACAAGCTGGATTAGCGGCCTGGTCACAGTTTAGCCGAAGCACAAGCTTCGTCATCCCATGACCTGCGCGGCTTCGCTTCGCTCCTTGCTCCGCCATAGGATGACGAAGCGATGGGCGATTAGGTTAAGGGCAAGAAAGCGCCGCGCGAAAGGAATCCGCGCGACGCGCTTGGAGTATTTGGTGTGCAGGCCACCTTGGGTCGGCGCGCCTACATCTCAATGAATGGCTTGAAGCCACCGAAGATCATGCGTTTGCCGTCGAACGGCATGTCCGCCCAATCGGCCTTCAAGCGCGGGTCGGCCATCACCTTGGCCATGACGGCATCGCGGCTCTCCCGCGACTCATAGACCGCCCAGGCGAAGACGACGATCTCGTCGTCCTTGGCCTGCACGGCACGCGGGAAGGACGTGACCTCGCCATAGGGCACGTCGTCGCCGATGCATTCGACATAGGCGAGCGCGCCATGTTCCCTCCAGATAGGCCCTGCGAGGTTGGCCAGCTTCTTGTAGTCATCGAGTTTTGCCTTGGATACGGCAAGTACGAAACCATCGACATAGGACATTTTGGATCTCCTCCTGGAAGTTCACAAGCCCTCACCGGCTGGCCGGTGAGGGCTCGGGCTATCGGCGGCAGATCAGGCTTTCTTCACCGGCGCGTTCATCGCCCATTCGACGCCGAACGGGTCGCGCATATTGCCCCATTGATCACCCCAGAACATGACCTGGAGCGGCACGGCGACTTCGCAGCCGGCATCGACGGCGCGCTTCCACCAGGCTTCGATATCGTCGCTGCCGAGGTGAAGCTGCATTGTGTAACCCTGCGGCTTGACGGCGGGCATTCCGTTTTCCGGATAGAAATCGGAGAGCATGAGCGTCGAGCCGTTGATGTAGAGGTGAATGTGCATGGTGCGGCCTTTTTCGTCCGCCGGATAGGCAAAGACCTGCTCCGCGCCGAAGGCCTTCTTGTAGAATTCGGCAGCCTTGAAGGCGCCATCCAACTGCAGATAGGGGGTCAATCCGCCGAGCACTTTGGCCGCGGGCTGAACGGGGGTCTGGTCAGTCATTTGTTGTTCCTCTTTGCGTTTGGCCTTGCGAGCCAAAGGACGGATGAGGCGGCGGCGATCCTACATGGCCGGGAGATTTTTTTTGGCCGACCGGCCCTGGACTGGCCAGGCAGCCGGCAGCTGAACGAGAGACGTGAAACGAACTTGCGTCGACCGCCCCCAATCAGAGCGCAATTCTCGCTGCTCGCGGGCTAGAACAGATGGATCACGCGAACGCCTCTTCAACCCCGGGACGACAATGATCCTCTATTATCAGACTCACTCGCCCTTCGCGCGCAAGGCGCTCGTCTTCGCTCATGAGGTCGGCATTGCCGATCGGCTCGAGGTCATTCATCACGAGACCAGTCCGACCTTGCGCAATGCTCGCGTCTACGCCGAAAATCCGCTCGGCAAAGTGCCGGTGCTGTTGCGGCCCGACGCGTCGCCGATGTTCGATTCCGATGTCATCTGCGCCTATCTCGACACACTGCATGACGGCCGCAAGCTGCTGCCGCAGGGCGGCGAGGCGCGCTGGCAGGCGTTGCGGCTGCAGTCGGTTGCCCAAGGCCTGACTCAGACGGGTATAGCCTTGCGCTGGGAGACGGAAAGAAGACCCGAACAGCTGCGTTATAGCGCTCTCGCCGACGGACACCGGGAAAAGATCGAGGCGAGCTACGATTGGATCGAAAGCACGCTGGACGACGAGGCACCGCTCCATGTCGGCCATATAGCCTTGGCCACGACGCTGTCCTGGATGGCGTTCCGCCACCTTCCGCCTTTTCGCTCACGGGCGCGGCTGACGCGCTGGTTCGACGCTTTCGAGAAGCGCGTATCGATGCAGGCGACGCCGCTTTCAGGCGATACGCATGACTGACCAGCACCTCGTGACATTCGGCGTCAATAGCGACGGTTGTTTTGCGCGTCGAAGACGTCCGGAAAGCCGATATCCTTGCGCAGCGAGGCTGGCAGTGAAAGCAGGATGCGCTCGCTGCGGTGACGAGCGCGCGCTGCCGCATATCGGGTTGCGACGCGACCGATGGATGAAAGAACCGACATGATAATTCTCCCTGGGTTGGCGCCGGCATCATCGTGTCGGCATCCCAAGGACGCGACGGGCTGAGGCTATCCGACAGACCGTCGAGATTTTTTATCGCGGCGTCTGATGGTCTGTCCGAATGCTGCCGTGCGGACCTACGCAACCCTGAGCGTAGGGATCGCTGAAACATCAACTTCACGCTCTGCGTGCCAAGCATCGAAAGCCGCTTGCATTCGAAGCCAAATCGCGGCGCCGTCGCCGAACAGCTTCCCGAGGCGAGCGGCCACAGCCGGCGAAACCGGCTTCTTTTCGCGGATGATGTCATAGAGCTGCTGCCGGGAGATCCCGAGCAGATTTGCAATTTCCACCTTGGTCTTTCCAGTTGCCGGGATAATGTCCTCAAGCAGCGCTCCCGGGTGGGAGGGACAACGCTCAATAGGACGCGTCGGCTCGTGCACGGTCATAAGTCGAACTTCTCCAGTCTGGCCGCCTCAGTGATATTGCTCGAAATCGACGCGGGCGGCGTCCTTGCCGTCGAACTCGAATGTGATGCACCACGGACCGTTGACGTGGACCGTGTAGCGGATTGGATCGAAGCCTTTCAGCGGGTGGAAATCGAAGCCGGGAAGGTTCATTTCCTCCGGCTTCTCCGAAGCTTCCAGGCGGTCAAGCCGGACAAGAATGCGCTTGTGCATCTTGGCGTCGATCTTGCCGGTCTTCCAGTTTGAAAGAGGTCCGACAGCGCCTTGTTCTTGAAGGCTTGATCATCGGTATATGTAAACAGATTGCTTACAAAAAACAAGGTCTGTAAGCAAATAATTTACATGCCAGTCGACTCCGTGGCCTCATCCTGAGGTTTCAACCACCGAGCGGAAGAAATCCTCCGGGTCTTCGACTTCGGTGAGCTTCCGCTTCTCGATCAGCCAGAAGCGGTTGCCGATGGCGCGGATGAAGGAGCGGTCGTGCGAGGCGAGCACGCAGCTTGCCTGATGTGCCAGCAGTTCCGCTTCCAGCGCTTCCTGGCCGTCGATGTCGAGATGGTTGGTCGGCTCGTCGAGCAGATAGAAGTTGGGATCGGCGAGCCTGAGCGCCAGCATCATCAGCCGCGCCTTCTGGCCGCCGGACAGCACGCCGATCTTTTTCTCCTGCATCTCGATGACCACGCCGGCGCCGGCCAGCAACGACCGTGCGCGCTGCTCGCCGATATCGTAGCGCCGCGAGACCAGCGCCAGCGGCGTGTCGTCGCCGCTGATGCCGGACAGCGCCTGGTCGCTGTAGCCGAGCACGGTCGACGGCGTCACCTTCACATTCCGCAACGTGTCCGGTTCGATGATGGCATTGCGGATCAAGGTGACGAAGCGCGACTTGCCGACGCCATTGCGGCCGAGCAGCACGATGCGGTCGCCCTGGCAGATATGGCGCCTGCCGGTCTGAAACAGCAGTGTGCCGTCGGGTGTTTCGACAGCCGCGTCGTCGAGCGTGATCAGCACTTTGGCGTGAGTGCCGCGATTGGCCAGTTTTATGGCACCCGCCGACTTCTCGCGATGCGCCGGGTTCGCCGCTTCCTCTAGTTTTTCGGCCCGCTGGTTGAGTTGCTTGGTCTTGACCGTCAGCAGATCGCTGCCCGAATTGATGCCGATGTTGTTGAGCTTGGCCGCCTGTCGGCGCAATTGCTGCGCCACCTTCATGTCGCGCTGGAACTTGCGCTCCGTCGAAGCATCGACGTCGTCGAGCGCCTGTCTGGCGCGGGAGTAGGGCAGAGCAAACACCGGCGACTGTTCAGGGCGCAGGAAAAGCGTCCGGTTGGTGGTGGCGTCGAGGAAGGCCCGGTCGTGGCTGGCGATGACGACCGGCACTTCGCGCGGCAGCGTGTTCAGCCAAGTTTCGAGCTGGCTGATGCGGGCCAGATCGAGATGGTTGGTCGGTTCGTCGAGCAGCAGCACGTCCGGATCTGTCACCCAGACGCGGGCGATCAGCGCCAGTCTCTGCCAGCCGCCGCTCAGCGCCTGCATTGGCCGCTCGCGCATGGGCTCCGGCACATCGAGTGAATCGAGAACCACGTCGACGCGCCACAGCTCGCTTTCAGCCTGCTCGGGCGGCAAGACGTCGGCCACTACCTGATGGAAGCTGCGGGTGAGAAGGGCCGGGGCAACGGATTGCTCGACATGACCGACGCGCAGGCCGCGCGTGCGGGTGATGTCACCGGAGGTCGGCTCCATCTCGCCGGTCAGGCATTTCAGCAAGGTCGACTTGCCGCGGCCATTGGCGGCGACAATGCCGAGCCGGTCGCCGGAGCCGATGGTGAGGTCGAGATTGGCAAACAGCGGCGCACTCATGGTGACGCCGAGGGATTTGAGGCTGATCAGGGCCATTTTGATTTCTCTGGTCTTGCCGGAGGAAAAGTCCGGTTCAATGCACTTTGACGGTGCGCAGGCTGGCCATCAGGCTCGGCGTTGCAACACCACGAAGGGCAGACCAAAAAATCGAAGCGGGAAAACCCGGACCGTCCCTGGTCAGCCCTGCAAGCAAGCTCCCAGGGCAGAAATCGGGCCACGCTGACGATGGTGACGATGAAACGTAAACACGTGAGCCCTCCTTTCAAGACGTTCGAGTGTGCGGAGCGATTACACCAAAGGCGAGGCTGGTGGCAAGTGGGCGGTCCAGGAGGGAGCGATGCGGTGAAGCTGCCAATCTCCCCCCTCGTGGGGGAGATGTCCGGCAGGACAGAGGGGGGGCGCTGTCCTGCCGGCGTTTGAATGAGGTAGTGTGCTGAGAGTTCTGCAAATTCGCTGAGAGAGGGCGGTCATGGCAGGCTGGTGATGTTCAACGTCACCGATTCCCGCGAAGGAACGCCACCATGACCAAGACAGAAGGTAAATCGACCAGCGCTGCCGTCAAAGACATTCTGCTTTCAAACCCGGAGGGGCTGCACGAAGTGATCCGTGCAGTAATGCAGGAGGTTCTCGAGGCCGAGATGGAGGAGGCGCTGGGTGCTTCGAAGGGCGAACGGACGCCCG